>JBKJNE010000365.1:0-4951 GCA_046596015.1 Alphaproteobacteria bacterium | reverse complement strand
GATCGATGAACCGAAGCGGCCCGTGCCGCATTACTACACCCTCTCCGAGGAGCATCAGCGTCAGGTGCGCCGGTTCCAGAAGCGCCTCTACGACCCGGCCCAGGACGGGGCCGATCTGTCGCGCTGGCAGCACGGCTGGCTCAAATTCTCACCGGACCCGGAGGCGAAGGGCTACCGGGACGCCCATCACGCTGGCTGGGCCAAATCTGAGCAGGCGTACCGGACGGGCATGCTGCCGTCCGACCAGGAGGTTCCACCCGAACCGATGCCCAACTCATTCGCCGCACGGATCACCGACGACCGGGCAACCACAGTTGAGAGTTAATGTGGATGTTAATGTGGGTCTATAAATATAGCGTCTTTAAAAAGACATATAATTCAGTTGTTTAGAGATTACTCCGGCGGACATCCCCTCCGCCACCCTGCGCCCTGACGGGCTTCGGGTGGCAGGCCACCTGAAGCCCGTCAGGGCGCAGGGTGATCTCCCGAAGCTGCGGAGCAGCGCAGGGAGACTGCTTCCGATTCTGCCATGCCTTTTCTAGACGCTTCCCAGCAGCACCCATGTGGTACGTTTATTTTCTTCAGTTGAGCAATGGCGACATCTACGTTGGCTCAACCAATGACTTGAAGCGGCGGTTGTCTTCGCATCAAACCGGGGCCGTGCTTTCGACCAGGGCCTATCTGCCGGTTGTACTGAAATCATACATTGCCGTTGAAACCGAGCAACACGCGCGAGAACTCGAGGCGTATTTCAAGTCTGGTTCCGGTAAGGCAATCGCGCTAAAGCGCCTGGTCAGAAGAACGAGGCCTGCTCGCGAACCCGGGTGATTATGGAGCGGGGCCAGCCCACGCCCTCCACGGCATCAGCACCTCCCCTGAAATCAGGAAAAGTGTTACCAATGTGTCCGATACGTGCGTCACCTATCTCTCGGGCCGCTCACCCGGACAACCATCAGCCAAGCGCGCCGCACCTCGCCTACGGCCGGACCGCCGGCGCTTCCATGGCCAGGCCGGACCCTCGAACGGCGAGGTAGAGCTCCAGCGCCAGGTATTCTTCCGACCCGGGCAGCTTGGGTTCGGCGCGGACGCCGGCGTCGCAGTCGCGGAAACGGCGATGCAGCGAACCCAGCGTCTGCCATTCGAGCCGGTATGTGGGAAACCCGTTGCCGTGGCCCTGGCTTATCGTGTCGCCGCGCAAAGAACGGCCCCAGTTCCGGTCATGGCAGTGATGGCAGGCCAGGTTCAGCTGGCCGCGGCGGGTGAAGAAGTAGTCGCGGCCTGTCTCGTAGAATGGGCGGAGGCGGTCGTCGATCTGGACGGATACCGGCGACCCGCGCGACAGGTTGGCGACGTAGGCGGACAGCGCCAGCAGGTCCTCGCTCTCATGGGCAAGCGGTTCGGCGGCCTGGTGCCGGGTGCGGCAGAAATTGATCCGGCCTTCCAGGTTGGTCAGCTTGCCGGTCGCCTCGTCGATCCGGGGATAGCGGGCCGAGACTCCCTCGAGCGGCCTGCCGCCGCCGGCGTGGCAGCTGGCACAGCTCGCACTCACCGCCTCTCCGTTCCTGAACAGCCTGGCGCCGCGGTCGACCCACAGGAAACCGGGGTTGAGGAAATCGTCGTCCTGCTGCGCCTGGGTCTCGGGCGTCAGGAATGTATAGCCGGAAACCACGGCATTGGGGTCGAGATCGGCGCGGCCCGGACCCGGCTCCGCGTCGCCGCAGGCCGAGGCGAGAAGGAGAACGCCCACCATGCAGACGCGTTTCATGTCTCGACCGTCAGGTCCGTGGACTCCGAAAACACCGCGCCATGCTGATCGGTCCAGCGGAACTCCAGCCTGCCGCTCTCGGTCGCTACGGTATGGAAGGTGAGAAACGGGTTGGCCGAGACCGCGGGAAAGAATTTGGCTCGAAACACCGGTTCGCCATTATAGAAGCACTCGAAGGCGACGATGATGTCGCGCGCGATGACCTCGCCGCTCGCGCCGCGCCGGAAGCCGCTCTCCATGGGGTGCCTGATCATCGCCCTGAGCTCGATGATCTCGCCGCGTTTGGCGATCTTCGGCGCGGCGATGCGGATCGTGTTCATGAGTGTGGCCCCGGCTATTCGATGATGCAGGCGCCGACGGTGACGATGATGCCGGCGGACGCCGATCGCAGCGTGCCGTCGCTCAGTTCCGCCACCACCAGGACGTCCTGGGTTCGCGAGAGCCGGACGCGCGTCGACACGCTCGCCTTCCCCGCCCGCGGCCCAAGCTCGAACTGGACGATGTTCGGCAACGGATTCAGCGGGGAGAACACGGCGATCCGCCGCACGTGGTCGGCTTCGGTCATCGGGCTGTCGACGTCGATCGCCAGCGGGACGGAATTCCCGTTCTCGGCCAGCGGAGGGATCGTCAGGGAAATGCCGCCCTGCCGAAGCGGCCGGTCGCCGAACAAGTCGGCGATCGCCGCCCGCATGTCGGCTGGCGCCGCGAAAGAGCGGACCGGAACCAGAGTGGCAAGCAGGCAGCCAACGCCGCCCAGCAGGACGCCTCGGCGGGTAGTGCCGGCAGGGCCAACCCCATAGCTTTCGCTGTCGTCAGCCATCCAATGCCGCCAGGAATGCCACCAGATCCTCGATCTGCCGCGAGGATAGGACGGGTTTGCCTTCAAGGCCACGGGAGACCTGATTGAGGCCGTCGACCCGGTAATACGCGGGCATGACCGTGTCCGGGTTGAGCCGCGATGCATCGACGATCCGCAGCCGGATCTGGCCGGGCATGAGACGCGCGCCGACATCCGACAGCGCGGGTCCGACGTTGCCCTGGAACGGCACGTCCAGACCGGCCACGGCGTGGCACAGGACGCAGTGCCCGCCCTCGCGCGCCACGAAGATCGCGCGGCCTGCTTCAGGATCGCCGGCCACGCCGGTGAGCGAGTTGGGGATGGCGTCGCCCGAAAACCGATCGGGTGCGACCAGCGCGCGCTCGCCGCAGCCGGTCGCCACGGCGGCGATTCCAAGCAGCAGGCAGGTTCCGAGAGCACGCATCAGCCGAAGGTTTCGCGGGTGATCGCGCGGAACCAGTCGAAGGCCTGCGCCGCCTCCGACGTGCGGCTGTGCGGATTGGGCGCCGCGGGGCTGACGCCGCCGGCGCCGGGAATATCCGCCAGCACGCCGCCCTCGTTGCTGTAGACTCCGGAAATCGAAATCGCGGCGTCCGGGGCGAGATAGGAGTAGCAGGTGTTGACGAGAACCGTCGGCTCCGGACCCATGCCGCGCAGCAGGCGCACGACCTGAACGGCGCAGACCTTGGCCTGCAGATTGGCGGTGAACGCCGACTTCGGCATCGGCGCCGCGATGGTGGCGTCGCCGATCACATGGATACCGGGCTGAAGCGACGATTCGAACGCCACGGCATTGACCGGGCACCATCCGGTCGAATCGGCCACCCCTGCCCGCGCCGCGATCTCGCCGGCCTTTTGCGGCGGGATGACGTTGGCGACGTCGGCACGGATGCGTTCGAAATCGGTTTCAAGGGTCATGGCGCCGGCATCGACCCGCAACACCCGGCCACCATCGGAAGCCCCGCGCCATTCCAGCAAGCCGCCGTAGCGCGCCGCCCATTCGGCCTGGAACAATGGCTGCTTGGAGAAGCGTTCGTTGGCGTCGAGCACCAACACCTTGGAGCGAGGCTTGCGGCCTTTGAGATAATGGGCGATCAGGCTGGCACGCTCGTAGGGGCCGGGCGGGCAGCGAAACGGCGCGCGGGGCACCGATATGACGACGAGCCCGCCATCCTCCATGGCTTCGAGCTGCCGGCGCAGCAGCAGCGTCTGTTCGCCGGCCTTCCAGGCGTGGGGCATGGTTTCGGCGGCGGCGGACCCGTACCCTTCGAGGCCGCCCCAGTCGATATCGATCCCGGGTGACAGAATGAGCCGGTCATACCGCAAGGCCGAGCCACCGGCCAACGCGACCGTTCGGGCCGCGGCGTTCACATCCACGGCCCGGTCATGGACGACGTCGATGCCTTCGCGGGCCAGCGCCCGGTAGCCGAACCGCTGGGCGGCAAGAGCCCGCGCGCCGGCGACCACCAGATTGCTCAGCGGGCAGGCCGTAAACGTCCTGCTCGGCTCGACCAGGGTAACCTTGACGTCCGGCGCCAGGCGATTGATGAAACGGGCAGCCGTCGCACCGCCGAAGCCCCCACCCACCACGACCACCCGCGCCGGGTTCCCCGCGGCAAAGCTTGGCATGGCAACGAGGCTCGCCAACCCGGCAATCACCGCGCGTCGATCCGGGCGCAGAGACATGCTAGCGACCCTCGCGGGCCGCCAGAAAGGCGGCGATCATCCGGATTTGCGCCTCGGAGTAGCCGCGGGCGATGCGATGCATGACGGAGGAGCCCGCCGCGTCGGCCCTGTAGGCAATGAGCGAAGACTGGATCTCGTCGGCGCTCCTGGTGCCGAGGCCGACGATCGCATTCCCATCCTTGACGTGACAGCCGCCACACGCCGTGGCCAGCGTTGCCGCCTTCCCTAACTCGTCGGACTCCAGAACACCGCTCTCTGCTCGCTTTTCCGTCCAGCCGAAGGCGATCAGGACCGCGGCAGCGGCCACGAGGCAAACTTTGCGGACGGCCGCGATCACAGCTCTCTCAGGTTCTGGTCCTTGATCGGCAGATGGCGTACGCGTTTACCGGTCGCCGCGAAGATGGCGTTGAGCACCGCCGGCGCGGCGACGGCGATCGTCGGCTCACCGACTCCTCCCCAGAACCCGCCCGACGGCATCACGATCGTCTCTACCGGGGGCATGTCGCCCATCCGCACCACCGGGTAGTCGTGGAAGTTGGTCTGCTCGATGCGGCCGTCCTTCACCGTGCATGCGCCGAACAGCGCCGCCGACAATCCGTACGCGAACGAGCCTTCTACCTGCGCCTCGATCTGTTGCGGATTGACCGCGTGGCCGCAATCGG
>JBKJNE010000302.1:0-2514 GCA_046596015.1 Alphaproteobacteria bacterium | reverse complement strand
TCGGCGGCGGCTCGGCCGACGCGGCGGCAACGCTCCGGGCGCTCAACGCGCTGTGGCGGCTGGACCTGCCCGACATGCGGCTGGAGCGCATCGCCGAAGGGCTGGGCGCCGACGTGCCCGCCTGCATCCGCAGCGTGCCCACGCAGGTTTCCGGGATCGGCGAGGTTCTCGGTCCGGCCGAGGCGCTGCCGGAATGCTGGGTGGTGCTGGTCAATCCGCGCGTGGCGGTGTCGACGCCGGCGGTGTTCCGCCGCTTCGACGCCGAGGTGACCCGGTTCCGTCCGGCGGCGCCGCTCGGCCCGTCGGGGTCGGCGGTGAAGCTGGCGGCGGCGCTGGCCGAGCGGGCCAACGACCTGGAGCCCCCGGCGCTCGCCATGGAGCCGGTGATCGGCGAGGTGCTGGCGCTGATGCGCAAGACCACCGGCTGCCTGCTGACGCGCATGTCGGGCAGCGGCGCCACCTGCTTCGGCCTCTATGCGGGCGAAGGCGAGGCGCGCACGGCCGCCGGCCGCGTGTCCGGTCACAATCCGTCATGGTGGACCGCGCATGGTCCGCTTCGGGCTGGCGGCGCCTGACCGGCCTGCGTATCATGCCCGGCCTGCGTAACAGCATTCCGGACCGGCCTTGAGAATTCTCCATATCGCTTCGGCTCTTGCAGCCGCCCTGACGCTCGCGGCCTGCGCCAGCGATCCGACCCCGGCCGGCCGCATGTCCGACCTGGAGCTGACCTGGCACCAGGCCCAGTCGGCGGTGCCGGACATGATCGGCGGCGGCGTCACCTATCTCTCGGATACGTCCCGCCAGGAACTGCTGGCCAGTACCGGGCGCAAGTTCCCGGTGGTGGTCTACATGCACGGCTGCACCGGCATCAGCGATGCCGACCGCGGGCTGATGCGTACCATCGCCAAGGCCGGCTACGTGGTCGTCGCGCCCAACAGCATGGCGCGCAAGTACCGCCCGCTGCAGTGCGCGTCGTGGAACAAGGAAGGCGGCTTCAACCTGTTCGTCTTCGATTTCCGCCAGGAGGAGATCAACTTCGCCCTGCAGCAGATGGCGGGCAACCCATGGGCCGACTGGGATAATCTGTTCATCGTCGGCGTCAGCGAGGGCGGCCTCGCCGCCGCCCATTTCCGCGGTGGCCTGTTCAAGGCGCGGGTGATCACCCAGTGGACCTGCCACGGCTCCACCTGGGTGCGCGGCATCGACGGCCCCGAGGACACGCCGGTGCTCGCCGTGGTTCGCAAGAACGACCCATGGTACACCAGCGGCTCGGGCAAGCAGGCCGGCGACTGCGGCACCTATTTCGGCGGCAAGCGGCCCGGCTCGGAATCCATCGTGCTAGAGGAAGCGGGCAAAGGCCACGACGTGATCGACGACCCGGGTGTGGCGTCCCGTATCGTCGATTTCCTGGGGCGCTACCGCACGGTGAAGCCGGAGCCGCCGGTTCAGCGCGGGAACAACTCCGACGTCCTGCCCTTGAGGTGATAGGCGACCAGCGCCATCCATTCGCGGACGACGAAGTCGAACTGTGCCAGCCGGTAACCAACGCTCACGAACGAGCCACTCGTGGTGCCGTCGGTCACATAGTCGACCGGGTAAGGGATGACCTGCCAGCCCAGCTTGCGGAACACGCCGACCGCGCGGGGCATGTGGAACGCCGAGGTCACCAGCACCCACATCTGTCCCGGTTTCGGGTTGGCGACCTCGCGGCCGAGCACGCCGTTCTCCCAGGTGGTGCGCGACTTTTCTTCCAACAACGTGCGATCCAGCGGATGGCCCAGCTCGACCAGCAGGTCGCGGGCGATGCCTGCCTCGGGAAGCCTGTCGTCGGGATCGTAGTGCCCGCCCGATATCAGCAGCGTCGCCTCGGGATAGCGGCGCGACAGCGCCACGGCCTCGGTCAGCCGCTCCGCATGGTCGTTGATCTGAGGCCGTTGCCAGCGGTCGCTGGTGCGGCTGTTGAGCGCGCCGCCCAGGCTTATGACGCCGTCGACATGCTCGGGCAGCGCCGGCGCCGGAAAACGGGTCTCTAGCCGGACCATCAGATAGCTCGAGACCGGCAGAACCATGATGGCCGCGAAGATCACGACCGAGAGGGACATCAGCCAGGCGGCGATCCGCCGGCGGCCCGCGAGCCGCGACGCGAAGCCCAGCGCGAACAGCAGGAACAGGCTGTTGCTCGGCTGGAAGATGTCCCAGAGCAGTCTCAAGCGGGCAGTCCCCGCCAGTCGCGGTACCACTCCACGAACATTGGCACACCATGCTCGAGCGGCGTCGAGGGCTCGAAGCCGTGATCGCGCCTGATGGCCTCGATGTCGGCATAGGTCGCCGGAACGTCGCCGGGCTGCATGGGCTCGCTGATGATCTGGGCCTTGCGACCGGTGGCCTGCTCGATGATTTCGACCAGCCGCGTCACCGGCTCGGGCCTGTTATTGCCGATATTGTAGATCCGGTGCGGCCGTTCGCCGGCCGGCGGACCGTCCAGCACCGCCAGGACGCCGGCGACGACGTCGT
>JBKJNE010000167.1:0-4526 GCA_046596015.1 Alphaproteobacteria bacterium | reverse complement strand
TCCTCGACCAGCGTCTCGACGCGGGTGTTGTTGAGGTGGACGATGTTGACGAGAGCGATGATCTCGTCCTTCAGCACCCGGTACTTCTTCTCCTGTGCCTGCGAGAACTGGCCGGTGCCGAGCTGGGCGTCGAGGCGGCCCTGCTGCAGCTTCTCCAGCTTCTTGTAGGTGGCGGAGATCTGCTCGAACTTCTCGATCACCTCGGGCTTCAGCCGCTCTTCCATGACGGAGAGCGACACCGCGGCCTCGTCGGGATTTTCTTCCTCTTCCTCGACCACGCCTTCGCGCGGCGGCTCCGCGCCTTCCTCCGCGTCCTCGTCGACGACCGCCTCGGCCTCGACCGGCAGTGCGTCCTCGCCGGCCATCTCGGCAGGCAGCGCGCCGGCGCTGCCTGGACCGGCGCCATAGGTCGCGTCGAGGTCGATGATGTCGCGCAGGAGCAATTGCTGGTTGATCAGCTGGTCGTGCCAGTCGGTGATGGCGGCGAAGGTCAGCGGGCTTTCACAGAGCCCGTCGATCATGGCGTTGCGGCCGGCCTCGATGCGCTTGGCAATGGCGATCTCGCCCTGGCGCGACAGCAGCTCGACGCTGCCCATCTCGCGCAGATACATGCGCACCGGGTCATCGGTGCGGTCGACCTCGGCCTCCTTGGCGCGCGGAGTGCCCAGCTCGTCGTCGTCACTGGCGACCTCGGCCTCGACGTCCTCGGCCTCGTCGGCCGCCTCCTCGTTCTCGATGACGTTGATGCCCATCTCGGACATCATCGCCATGATGTCCTCGATCTGCTCGGAAGAAAGCTGGTCCTGCGGCAGCACCCGGTTCAGTTCGTCATAGGTGACGTAGCCTCGCTCCTTGGCGGCGGCGATCATCTTCTTGACCGCTTCCGCGGACGAATCGACGAGCGGGCTGTCGCCCAGCTCCTCGGACTCGTCGCGGTCCTTCACCGACTCGGATGCGTCCTTCGCCATGAACGTCTCTGCTCCTGTAAGGCCGGCGCAGGCCGGATATCCGTCCGGTGGCGCCCGCCTGAAATTCGTGTCTCTATCTGGTCTGTCAGAACGCTTGCGGCGCCTGACTGTTTCCTCGTTGTTTTCGCCGCCGGGCTTCTGACCGGCCGCAGCCGCTTCTAGCGGTCCATTCCCGACAAACTCTCGACCAGCGCCTCGATCTGCGCGCGAATGTCGCGCGCCCTGTGAGTCGCCCTCTCCGCTTCGTCACTATCGTCGGACATCGAGTCAACCTCCGCCGCTTCCAGCTCGTGCTGCAAAAGCTGCAACTGACTGGCCCGCAGCAGCGAGCGCAAGCCCTGTTCGGCGGAGTCGGCAGTCGCGTCGGGCTTAGCGAACAGATCGCCCACCAACCCTTTGTCCCCCTCCAAACGTTGCACGGCCAAGCCGAAACCTTCCCCGTACAGGTGGTTCCGGATGGTTGAACTTTCAAGTTTGTCATCAGACTGATGGCAGCTTGCGGCAATTCGTATGATCGCGGCACGCAACTTGTCAAGCTCGTCGCTGTCCAGATCGACCGCCATCAGCTCTTCGTGATGGGCCTCGATCAGGCCCGGATGGTTGAGCACGGTCAGCAGAATCAACCGCTCCCGCCGGTGGTTGGTGAATCCCGCGCCGCGCGCCAGCGGCGTCGCCAGCAGTTCGCGGCTGACCGGCACCGGCGCGTCGAACCTTCCCTTGCCCCTGCCGCGGAAGGGTTGCCGCCCCTGGCGTTCGTCTCGCCTCGGCGCCCACAGGGCCTGGGTGCGGACGTCGAACTCGGCGCGGTAGAACCCGCGCACGTCCGGATCGGCGATCTCGGAAACCCGCTCCCGCAGCCTGGCCTTGAGCCCTGCCCGGCGCTCCGGCGTGTCGGCCGGCTGGCGCGCCAGTTCCACCTCCCACAACATGTCGATCAGCGGCGTCGCCCTCTCCAGCACGTCGCGCATGGCGCCGGCGCCCTGGCTCCTGATCAGCGTGTCCGGGTCCTCGCCCTTGGGCAGGGTGGCGAACCGGAGCGAGTGCCCCGCCTTCAGCAGCGGCAGCGCCTTGAGCAGCACCCGTTCGGCCGCCCGCAAGCCGGCGGCGTCGCCGTCGAAGCAGAAGACGGGTTCTGGGGCCATGCGCCACAACAGGGCGAGCTGGTCCTCGGTGACCGCCGTGCCCAGCGGCGCCACCCCTTCCTTCAGCCCGGCCTGGGCCATGGCGATCACGTCCATGTAGCCTTCGGCCACGACCACCCGCTCGGCCGCGCGGGCCGCGGCGCGCGCAGCGGCGTGGTTGTAGAGCAGCCTGCCCTTGTGGAAGAGGCTCGTCTCCGGCGAGTTCAGGTACTTGGCCGGCGCGTCGCCCAGCGCTCGGCCGCCGAAGCCGACGATGCGGCCCTGCGGATCGGTGATCGGGAACATCACCCGGTCGCGGAACCGGTCATAGGTCGCGCCGCCGTCCTCCGGCTTGATCAGCATGCCGGTATCGACCAGCGTCTGCTCGTCGAGCTTGCGGGCGAGCATGGCGTCCTTGAACGCCGTCCGGGCCTCCGGCGCGAAGCCCAGCCGAAAGGTCTTGACGGTCTCGGCCGCCAGGCCGCGCTTCTCGACATAGTCGCGGGCGTTGCGTCCGATGGTCGCGGCAAGCTGCGCCTGATACCAGGCGGCGGCGATCTCCATCACCTCGTGCTGGCCCCGGCGCCGGTCGTCCTGGGCGCGGTCGCCGTCCGAAAAGGCGGGCATGGTCATGCCGGCCTCGCCGACCAGCCGCTCGACGGCCTCGGGGAAAGCGAGCCCCTCCGTGTGCATGACGAAGTCGATGACGTTGCCGTGCGCGCCGCAGCCGAAGCAGTGATAGAAGCCCTTGTCGTCGTTGACGGTGAAGGACGGCGTCTTCTCATTGTGGAACGGGCACAGGCCGCCGGATTCGCGCCCCTTGCGCACGAGCTTCACCTTGCGGCCGACGACGTCGGTCAGCCGGACCCTGAGGCGCAGCTCGTCGAGAAACTCCGGGGTGAACCGCATGCCGCCACTTTATCTTGACCGCCGCCGCGCTGGGAAGCGGATCGGGCGGAAGGATGTCAGGAAAGGCAGTGCTAGGTGAGTCTGGCCTTGGCAGCGGCCGACGCCTTGCCGAAATCCATCGTGCCGGGATAGCGCTCGCGCAGCGTGGCCATCACCCGGCCCATGTCCTTGAGCCCGGCCGCGCCCACCTCGGCGGCGACGGCATCGACGGCAGCGGCGATCTCGGCCTCGCCCATCTGCCTGGGCAGGAAGCTCTCGATGATGACGATCTCGTCGCGCTCCTGGTCGGCCAGATCCATGCGGTCGCCCTTCTCGAACGTCTCGATCGACTCGCGGCGCTGGCGCACCATTTTCTGCAGCAATTGCAGGATGTCGTCGTCGCCCACCAGGTCGCGGCTGCCGTTCTCGCGCCCGGCGATGTCGCGGTCCTTGATGGCCGCCAGGATCAGCCGCAGCGTCGTGGTCCGCCGCTTTTCCTGGCCGCGCATGGCGTCCTTGAGCGCCTCCGTGAGCTGTTCGCGCAGCATGTCGTCCCTCGTGAGCCGGCTGGCGCCGCCGGGGAGTCATCCCCAAACCTCCGCAGGTTGGCGCCGTGAACGGACTCTATAATAAGAGAGTCTGGATGGCAAACCAGGTCTGAGAAACTAAGATATTGAAAAGACTAATATTTTATCGCCAGCGTTTCGCTTGACCCGCCTGCTGGCAGCGCTTATGTTCCCGCAAATTTGCGCGCTGCCCGCCAAGCCGCCGCTCGCGCAGGCCCAGCCGGAGACCTGAATGCCCGACAACGTCACCTTACCGGACGCGCCGCCCCATCGCGGGATCACCGGCGCTCTGGTGCTTCACGATGGCACCGTCTACTGGGGCTATGGCGCGGGGGCATCGGGACGTGCGGTCGGCGAGGTGTGTTTCAACACGGCCATGACCGGCTACCAGGAAATCCTGACCGATCCCTCCTACGCCGCCCAGATCATCACCTTCACCTTCCCGCATATCGGCAATGTCGGCGCCAACTTCGACGACGTCGAGGCGAAGAACGCCGCCGCGCGCGGGCTGGTGTTGCGCGAGCGGATCACCGAGCCGTCCAATTTCCGCGCCGTCAGCCACCTCGACGACTGGCTCGAAAGCCACAACCTGATCGCCATCACCGGCGTGGACACCAGGCGCCTGACCCGCCGCATCCGCCTGGGCGGCCCGCCCAACGGCGTGATCTGCCACGCGCCCGACGGCAATTTCGACATTCCCGCGCTCTACGAACAGGCGAAGGCCTGGCCCGGCCTCGAAGGCATGGATCTGGCCAAGGACGTGAGCTGCACCCAGACCTACGGTTGGAACCAGACCCGCTGGTCGCTGGAGAACGGCTATGGCCGGCAGGAAAATCCCATCGCGCATATTGTCGCCGTCGACTACGGCCTGAAAAACAACATCGCCCGCTCGCTGGCGAGCGAGGGCGCACGGGTGACCGTGGTGCCCGCCACCGCCACGACCGAAGAAATCATGGCCCACAAGCCCGACGGCGTGTTCCTGT
>JBKJNE010000146.1:0-4258 GCA_046596015.1 Alphaproteobacteria bacterium | reverse complement strand
CGAGGTGGCGAAGCCGCTGATCGTCCCCGCCCGCGCCCGGCGGCGTACGAGGCTGACGGCGCGGCGCTCGGGCGAGCGGGTGCTGCTGGGCTACCTGGAGCGAGGCAGCCACCGCTCGCCCGAGCGCCGCGCCGTCAGCCTCGTACGCCGCCGGGCGCGGGCGGGGACGATCAGCGGCTTCGCCACCTCGACGTCGCCCAGCCCGTGATGGGACAGCGCCCGCACCACCTGGTCGCGCTTGAACGCCGAGTAGGACGCCTCATCCAGATGCTGCAGGGCGCAACCGCCGCAGATGCCGAAATGGACGCAGGCCGGGTCGATGCGCGCCGGACCGGGCTCGATCAGCTCCAGCAGTTCGGCGAACACGCCCTCGCCCTTCTTCTCGCCGGGCAGGATGCGCGCCAGGTCGCCGGGCGCCGTGAACGGCACATAGAGCCGCTCGCCGCCCACCTCGGCGATGCCGTCGCCCTGGGCGCCGAGCGCCGTGATCCGGACGTCGATGGCGCCACTCATCGGCTCAGGCGGCCGCCAGCACGAAGCGCTTGCGCCAGCGCAGCACCAGCAGCAGCACCATGAAGCCGAACTGGGTAAGCGCCGCGGACAGCGTGAACACCGGCGCCGCCGGCGCGAACGGATAGAACACGAACATCACGTCGTCGTCGAATCCGGTCACGCCCGGCAGCACCAGATAGAGCAGCCCGAGCATGATCAGGGTGATCAGATTGGCGCGGGCCGGGTTGGGCGACAGCCAGAAATACAGGTTGAGCGCGATATCCCGCGCCATGAACAGCAGGCCGCCGACGATCGCCGCCCACAGGGTGACGCCGCCCACCTTGCCGCCGCCGCCGAATACCAGCAGCAGCACCGCGAGCACGGCGGTGATCGCGAGCGACACGAGCCAGGTCGGCGTGTAGGACACGAACTCGCGCCAGCGCTGCGCCTCGTAAAGCCGGATCAGGCGGCGGAACATCACCGGGTCCTTGTCGTCCCAGAACAGCGCGGCGTAGGTCAGGCCGGCGGCGGTGACGGCCGCGACGGCCAGCCGCTCAGCGATCTCGAAGCTGACGAAATCGCCCGACGTCGCCGCCACCGACGGTGGGAACCCCGCCATGAAGGCGCAGGTGAACAGCACGAAGGCAGGCCATGCCCACGGCCGGGTGCGATACGCCAATTCGCGCATCATCAGCCGGTGGGCGCCGAGGAGCGTCCAGGCCAGGAACGCGGCGATGGCTACGGTCGCCATGATGCTGGCGCCGACCGGGATGCCGTACCATGCGATCAGGGTGTCGCCATAGCTGGAGCTGATCCAGCCGATATCGGCGCCAGGCACCATGCCGGAATATTTCAGCGCGGTGTAACCGACGACGATGCCGATGATCTGGCTCACCAGCGTGCCGACCCTGGTACGGTGGCCGCGCAGGCGCACGGACTGCAGCCCCAGCAGGAACGAGACTGTCTGCGCCATCAGCGCCGCGCCAATCAGGTAGAGCGTGCCATGGACCAGCGTGATGACGTCGTGGTCCTTCAGCAGGGCGGCGAAGCGCACACCCAGGCAGATCAGCGCGCCGTACCAGGTGAACAGCGTCGCGCCGATGACCTTGCCCCAGGTGAGCTGCCAGGCGGACAGGGTGGACAGCCGCTGCCAGTCCCAGGTGTTCTCGGTAACCTCCGACGCCACCGCGTCGGCGGCCTGGCGGGTGCCCCACAGGATGGTGATGATGCCGAAGAAGCCGCCGGCCAGGTCGGCGACGAAGGAGTCCGAGCTCCACAGCAGCAGCAGGGCGCCAAGCACCAGCGGCATGGCGATAAGCCGGCGCATGGTCAGTTCGTGCCAGACGTTGCGCAGCAGTTCCGGGTTCATTTACGCGCCTCCAGTCCATCGACGAACGACAGGTAGGATTCCTGCAGCCTCTCCCTGTGCTCGGCGAACGCGCTGACCTGCAGACCGGCCGCGATAAGCGCGGCGAGCGCGTCGCGGCGGGCTGCGGCGCCGGCGCCGCAGACGACGATGGCGTGGGTTTCGTCGGCGCTCTCGACCGTGATCCCCGCGACGGCCGACAGCGCGGCCGACAGGTTCGGCATCGGCTGGGCAATCTCGACCCGCACGCGCACGGTCGGCGACGACGCCGAGGTGCCGAGCGGCGCATGCTGCACCAGCCGGCCCTCGCGGATGAAGAGCACCTCGGTGGCGTAATCCTCCAGCTCGGACAGGATGTGCGACGACACCAGCAGGGTCATGCCCTGGTCGCGCAGCACCTTCAGCAGCTCGGACAGGTCGTGCCGGGCTTCCGGATCGAGGCCGGACGCCGGCTCGTCGAGGATCAGCACCGTCGGGTCGTGGATCATGGCCTGGGCGATGCCGAGGCGCTGGCGCAGGCCGCGCGACAGGGTGCCGGACAAGGCGCTCATGCGGTCGGACAGCTCGACGCGGGCCGCCGCGCGCGCCACCGCCGCGCCGACGTTCTCGGGCGGCACGCCGCCGGCCATCGCCGCGTGGCGCAAGCAGCGCTCCACCGTCAGGTCGCGGTAGACGCCGAAGAAGTCGGACAGGTAGCCGATGCGCTTGTGCACGTCGCGCGGGTGCTCGGCGGTATCGATGCCGTCGATCTCGATGATCCCGGAATAGGGCAGCTCCAGCGCCGCCAGGCAGCGCATCAGCGTGGTCTTGCCGGCGCCGTTGGGGCCGATCAGGGCGGCGATGGCGCCCTGGCCGATGGTGAAGCTGACGTCCGAGAGCGCCCGCAGGTTCGGGTATTCGTAGGAAACGGCGTTGGCGACGATCATGGGGGTTCCGAGCTGATGCGGCCGACACAATATCAGGGTGCGCGGCGGGCCGCGATCAGGAACTCCTTGTTGCCCTCCGGCCCGGTGATCGGGCTTTCGGTGACGCCGAGAACGCTCCAGCCGGGCGCGGCGCCGAGCCAGTCTCGGATGCGGGCGCAGACCTCTTCGTGCAGCGCCGGATCGCGCACCACGCCGCCCTTGCCCACCTGCCCCTTGCCCACCTCGAACTGGGGCTTGATCAGCGCGATCAGCACCGCGCTGGGCGCGGCGAGCGCCATGGACGCGGGCAGCACGGTCCGCAGGCCGATGAAGCTGGCGTCGCAGACCACCGCGTCGACCGGCTCGGGAATCTCAGTGGCGGTCAGGTGGCGTGCATTAGTCTTCTCCAGCACCACCACGCGCGGGTCCTGACGCAGCGACCAGGCAAGCTGGCCATGGCCCACGTCGACCGCATAGACTTTGGAAGCACCGTAATGCAACGCCACGTCGGTGAAGCCGCCGGTGCTGGCGCCGACATCGAGCACCACCTTGCCGGCAAGGTCCACGTCGAACTGCTTCAGGGCGTGGTCGAGCTTCAGGCCGCCGCGGCTGACCCAGGGATGGTCGCGCCCCTTCACCTCAAGCGGCGCGTCCCCGGGCAGCGTCTGGCCGGGCTTGGAGATGCGTTCGGTGCAGGTATAGACCGCGCCCGCCATGATGAGCGCCTGCGCCCGGCTGCGGCTTTCCACCAGGCCGCGGTCAACCAGCAGGATATCGACGCGGATCTTGGGCATTGAGGGGCTTTCTTGTCCCCTCTCCCTCTGGGAGAGGATGAGAAAGAAGCGAACGCTTACGCGCTTTCCTGCCGGATCGACGCGGCGTCCATCCCCATGGCGCCGAGCGCCTTCTCGACGATCTGCTGGGCGTTGAGGCCGGCGACCGCGTACATCACCTCGGGTTTGTCGTGGTCGATGAAGATGTCCGGCAGCACCATGGTGCGGACCTTCAGGCCCTTGTCCAGCCGCCCGTCCTCGGCGAGGAAATGCAGCACATGGGCGCCGAAGCCGCCGATGGCGCCTTCCTCGATAGTCAGCAGCACCTCGTGCTCCCTGGCCAGCCGGCGGATCAGGTCATGGTCCAGCGGCTTGGCGAAGCGGGCGTCGGCCACGGTGGTCGAGAAGCCGCGCGCCGCCAGCATGTCGGCCGCCAGCAGCGATTCCTGCAGGCGGGTGCCGAACGACAGGATGGCGACCGATGAACCTTCGCGCATCATGCGGCCCTTGCCGATCTCCAGCGGGATCCCTCTTTCGGGCAAGTCGACGCCGATGCCCTCGCCGCGCGGATAGCGGAACGCGGATGGCCGGTCGTCGATGGCGGCGGCGGTCGCCACCATGTGCATCAGCTCGGCCTCGTCGGCCGCGGCCATGACCACGAACCCCGGCAGGGTCGCCAGGTAGGTCACGTCGAACGAGCCGGCATGGGTCGGCCCGTCGGC
>JBKJNE010000116.1:0-5004 GCA_046596015.1 Alphaproteobacteria bacterium | reverse complement strand
GGCGCAAAGGGCCTGCCGCAGGCGCGGCGGCGGCTGATCGAAACGGTTGTGCCGCAGATGACCCGCTGGCTGTCGTTCATCCCTCGACCCAGCGCGGCGCAGGTCGGCGAATTCTATATTTTACGTTGTAAAATTATCATTGAAATTCATCTCCGGCTGCTGGACATTGTCGCTACCCCAATCAAGGAGCCCGGATCATGTCGGCAGTCCTGCAAGATACCACCCCCGCCCACCACCGCGGCAATGGCCGTCCGGTCACCAAGGAACAGACCCTCACCGATCTGAAGGTGACGGGAAGCATTCCCCGCGAGCTCGATGGCCGTTATGTGCGCGCGGGCGCCAACCCGCTCAGCGGCACCAGCGACCATCCGTTCTTCGGCGACGGCATGATCCACGGTGTGCGGCTGCGTGACGGCAAGGCCGAGTGGTACCGCAACCGTTATGTGCAGACGCCGTTCATCAAGAACCCGGGCCTGAACATCCTCGATCCGGCGGTGATGATGGATATGACCGCATCGAAGGCCAATACCCATGTCATCGGTCATGCGGGCAAAATCCTCGCGCTCGAGGAAGGCCACTTTCCCTATGTCATGGACGGCGACCTGAATACGGTCGGGGCGACGGACTTCAATGGCGTTCTCAAGGGCTCGTTCACGGCGCACCCGAAGATCTGCCCGGTGACCGGGGAGTTGCTGGCCTTCGGCTACTCGGCGTTCCCGCCCTATCTGCGCTATCTGCGCGTCTCCGCCGACGGAAAGCTGGTGCAGACCGAGAACATCACCGTCGGCGGGCCGACGATGATGCACGATTTCAACATCACCGAGAACCACGTCATCTTCATGGACCTGCCCGCCGTGTTCAACCTGCAGGCGGCGATGAGCGGTGAAATGCCGATCAGGTGGGACGACAACTATCCGGCGCGTCTCGGGGTCATGCCGCGCAACGGCACGGATGCACAGGTCGTCTGGTACGACATCAACCCGTGCTATGTCTTCCACCCGATGAACGCCTATGAGGACGGCGGCAAGATCGTGATCGACGTCGCCCGCTTCGACTATATCTGGCGCAACTCGACCATGGACTTCCCGGACCCGGTGCTCTGGCGCTGGACGATCGACACCGCCACGGGCCGCGTTCACGAGGAACAGGTGGACGACCGTCCGGCCGAGTTCCCGCGCGTCGCCGACAGTGTCGTCGGCCTCAAGCACCGTTTCGGGTACATGATGCGAAGCGTGAAGGGCTTCCTCTCGAGCGATCCCGAAAAATCGTCCGGCGGTATCCGCAAATACGACCGGGAGACAGGGACGCACTCGGACATCGACTTCGGCGTCGGCCGCCAGGGCGGTGAACCGGTCTTCGCGCCGTCGGCCAATCCGAAGAGCGAAGACGATGGCTACCTGATGACGTACGTCCATGACGCGAATACGGACACCAGCCAACTGGTGATCATGGACGCGGCATCGATGGACAACACGCCGGTCGCCGTCGTCGAGCTGCCGCGCATCCCGAGCGGTTTTCACGGCAGCTGGGTTCCGGCCTCGGTCGTTGGCTGACGGGTCGTCAAAGCCATGCCTCGGGAAACACCAGTTTTCCCGAGGCAGGCGAGGCCGAGCGCGTCAGGCGGGCATTCGGGAAGCCTGACGGCCTGAACGGCCAGAAGCGACCGGATTTCCTGCGTCAAATCCCATGTGGTTTGCATATCCCAGAGATGCTATATAGATATACTCTGGAGATATACAGATGGCACTTTTCATTCGTGATGCAGAGGTCGACGCGCTCGCGGAAGAGCTCCGCAGGGTGACCAAGGCAAAAACCAAGACGGAAGCTGTTCGCCGTGCGCTTCAGGCGCAGCTCGCCGGCGCATTGCGTGAGATACCCATCGAGGATCGTCTGGCCCGCTCGATGGCGCTTGCCGACGCGATGGGGCCCAGCGATCCGGCGTTCGACATGAAAGCCTTCACGGACGAGATGTGGGACGAGGCGTGATGTTCATCGACGCCTCCGTCATCGTTTCCATCCTTGGACGCGAGCCGGGCTACCAGGAAATTCGGAAGCGGATAGCCTCCGTCGGCGGCCCGTTCTTCGTTTCGCCGCTGGTGAAGTTCGAGGCATCAGCAGGCCTCGCACGAAAGAAGGCGATGACAGGAAAGCGCGTGGATTCAAAACCTTCACCGGAGATTTTGCGGCAGGCTCAGGGAGCCGTGGACGCGTTCGTCGAGGATCTCGGCGCACAAGAGGTAGCGATCACCGCTGAAATCGGTCGTCGTGCCGTCGACGCGAGCGCCGCCTATGGCAAGTCGGTCGGCCATGTGGCCGATCTCAATTTCGGCGACTGCTTCGCCTATGCGTGCGCCAAGGCGCTCGATGTGGCCCTGCTCTACAAGGGCAACGACTTCGCGCATACCGACCTGGCCTGAAGCGGCCCTGCCCTCGGGCACGTAATCACTTCTTCGGCAGCGCGTAGGCGATGATGTAGTCGCCGAACGGGCTCTGCAGCGCCTGGTGGCCGCCGGCGGCGATCACCACGAACTGGCGGCCGCTGGCGGGCGAGATGTAGGTCATCGGCGTCGCGTGGCCGCCGACCGGGAGCCTGGCCTTCCACAGCAGTTCGCCGGTCTTCTGGTCCACCGCGCGCAGCGTCCGTTCCATGCTGGCGCCGATGAACACCAGACCGCTCCGGGTGGTGAACGAGCCGCCGATGGCCGGCACGCCCATGGTCAGCGGCAGCATGGAGGGAATGCCCCACGGACCGTTGTCCCTGGCGGTCCCCAAAGGCTCGGACCAGATCACCTTGCCGGTGGACAGATCCACCGCGGTCAGCGAGGCATAGGGCGGATTGATGCAGGGCACGCCCAGCGGCGACAGGAACGCGCCGGTCTTCGCGGCGTAGGGGGTGCCCGCCTGCGCCTGGGGCTTGCCGGGAACCAGGCCATCGGCGCCGGGCTTCAGCCCCATCCTGTCGGCTTCGGCGCGTGGGATCAGCCGGGTGTAGTTGGGCATGCGGCTCCAGTTGACGATCATGATCTGGCGCACCGGATCGACCGAGACCCCGCCCCAGTCGATCCCGCCCAGATAGCCCGGATTGGTGATCGTCGGTTTCGTGCCCGGCGGCGTCATCGTGCCGTCATAGCGCGCCTGCCTGAACTTGATGCGGCACCAGAGCTGGTCGAACGGCGTCAGGCCCCACATGCTTTTCTCGGTCAGCTCCGGCCCCGAGAAATCGGGCATGCCGGCGGAGAAAGGCTGGGTTGGCGACAGCCATTCGCCCGGCGCCGGGCGCTGCGGCACTTTCCGCTCTTCGATGGGCTTCAGCGCGCGGCCGGTGCGCCGGTCGAGCACGAAGATCTGCCCCCGCTTGGTCGGCTGGATCAGCGCGGGCACGGGCTGGCCGCCGATCTGCAGGTCGACCAGGGTGGGTTGGGAGGCGAGGTCGTAGTCCCAGATGTCGTGATGCACCGTCCGGTAGAGCCAGCGCAGCGCGCCGGTCCCGGCATCGAGCGCCAGCACCGCGCTGGTGAATTTTTCGGATTCGGGGGTGCGGTGGGCGCCGAAATAGTCGGGCGTGGCGTTGCCCATGGGCGCATAGACCAGCCCGAGCGCCTCGTCGGCGCTCATCGGCGCCCAGGAATTCGGCGTGCCCAGCGTGTAGGTTTCGCCCGGCAGCGGCTCGCCGTGATATTCGGGCCGTCCCGGATCGAACGCCCACGAGAAGGCGCCGGTCCTGGCGTCATAGGCGCGGATCACGCCGGGCGGCTCGTCGACATGCTGGTTGTCGGCCACCCAGCCGCCCATCACCACCCGCCCGCGGATGATGACCGGCGCCGAGGTGACGTAGTAGTAGTTGGGCTTCACCTCGCCCATGCCGGTCTTCAGGTCGACCATGCCGCCGTCGCCGAAGCCGGCGCAGGGCTTGCCGGTGCGCGCGTCGAGCGCCACGAGCTGGGCCCTGGCCGTGGTGCCGAAGATGCGTTCGGCGCAGGCGCCGACGCCGTCGGGCACCTTGTAATAGGTGACGCCGCGGCAGGTGCGGCGGCGGTCGTTGGGCGGCGGCGGTTCCCATCGCCAGCGCTGCGCGCCGGTTTCGGCATCGAGCGCGATGACCTGGTTGGTCGCGGTGCAGACGTAAAGCA
Organism: Alphaproteobacteria bacterium; assembly: GCA_046596015.1. Taxonomy (GTDB): domain Bacteria; phylum Pseudomonadota; class Alphaproteobacteria; order SMXS01; family SMXS01; genus RI-34. The sequence goes on along the minus strand of JBKJNE010000116.1, from coordinate 874 downwards.
TGTCGCCGACCATCAGCGGCGTGACCTGCAGATGGGTCTTCAGCGTCTCGCCCGGATTGGTGCGGTAGACCCAGGCCTGTTTCAGCCCGGACACGTTGGCGGGGGTGATCTGGTCGAGCGGCGAGTAACGCATCCCGCCGAGATCGTTGCCGTAATGATGCCACTCGCCGTCGGCCGCCCAGGCCGACACGGCCAGCAGCGGCAGGGCGAAAACGAAGGCGACGAGTCGGATCATGCGCATGTGCCGTTCCCCCTCACGCCAGTCCGCGCCGCGCCCATGGCGTCAACAGCCACAGGCCCAGAACCGTCAGCAGCAGCACCCGCGGCATCAGTTGCCAGCCGTCCAGCCCCACCTCCGACAACGCCCACGCCCAGGTGCCGATCAGGATCGCCAGGTAGAACCAGACACCGGTCGACCGGCCCCGCCAGAGCAGGACGGCCGAGACGAGAAGCCCCAGCCCGGCGATCACGTAATAGAGCGAGCCGTCGAGCAGGGCGAGCTGGACGCCGCCCGCGGCAAGCACGGCGCCGATGAGGATCAGCAGCGCCGCAAAAACGCGCGGCGGCCTCGCGGCCCGATTTCCAGGCCCTGCCATCTCGATCATGGAACGTCCCCCGTTCTTGACGCCGCACGCTTGGTTCCGCGCGCTTGTGGATGCGGCCACTGTAGCCAGATTGGCCGGCAGCCCGCCATGAAATCCTGCGATACAACAGTCAGGCCGGTGTTGGGTCAGGCCGGTGTTGGGTCAGGCCAGTGTTGGGCCGGGCCTGCCGTCCTCGACCACGAAGCGCCGCAGCGAGCGGCTGGACGATCCCGGGTCGGTCTGGTCCTCGACCGTAACGGCATCGAGGCCGACATGCGCATGGTCGAGGA
>JBKJNE010000053.1:0-6175 GCA_046596015.1 Alphaproteobacteria bacterium | reverse complement strand
CAAGAAGATGTTCACGCCCGAGTTCCGCAACCGGCTCGACGCGACCATCGCCTTCGGCCACCTCGGCACCGACATCGTCAGCCGCGTGGTGGAGAAGTTCATCATGCAGCTCGAGGCCCAGCTCAGCGACCGTCACGTGACGTTCGAGCTGACCCAGGAAGCCATCGACTGGCTGGTCACCAAGGGCTACGACCGCCTGTACGGCGCGCGCCCCATGGGCCGCACCATCCAGGAGTACATCAAGAAGCCGCTGGCCGACGAACTGCTGTTCGGCAAGCTGGCCAAGGGCGGCCACATCAAGCTGAAGGTGAAGGACGACGCCCTCCACTTCGACATCACCCCGCTGGTCGTCCCCCCGCGCACGAACCTGAAGAAGGAACGCGACGAGCCGGTACTGGCCGACTGAGGCTTTCGGTTAGAGACAAGGAAAGGGCCGGTGGAAACGCCGGCCCTTTTCGTTTGGGCGTCATACGTTTCTTGTCATCGCGGCGAAAGGCAGGACCCAGTTCTTGATGCAAGCCCAAACCGTATCCGTGTCCCTGAGCCTGTCGAAGGGCCCTGCACAAGCGCTGATGCAACGCCCTTCGACAGGCTCAGGGACACGGTGATATTTAGGTGTTGCACCGCTTGGTCCTGGCCTTCGCCAGGATGACGAGGATGGTTAATCTTGATCGTCGGCCGCCCCAACCTTCCTGAACGGCCCATGGGCCGCCAGCGCTTCCTGGTCATGCTCCACATAGGCGCCTTCTTCCTTGAGGAAGCGGGCGACGGCCTGGCGGAAGCCCGGATCGGCGATCCAGTGGGCGGAGTAGGTGAATTGCGGCAGATAGCCGCGGGCGAGTTTATGTTGTCCCTGGGCGCCGGCCTCGACCCGCGACAGGCCATGGGTGATGGCGAAGTCGATGGCCTGGTAGTAGCACGCCTCGAAATGCAGGCAGGGATGGTCCTCGACGCAGCCCCAGTTGCGGCCGAACAGGGCGTCGGAGCCCAGCAGGTTGATGGCGCCGGCGATGTACTTGCCCGCCCGCTTGCACAGCACCAGCACGAGCTTCTCGGGCATGCGCTCGCCGATCAGCGAGAAGAACTTGCGGTTCAGGTAGGGACGGCCCCATTTGCGCGACGAGGTATCGACGTAGAACCGGTAGAACGCGTCCCAGTGCGCCTCCTTCAGGTCGCCGCCGGTCAGCACCTCGATGTCGATGCCGGCCGAGACCGCCTGGGCGCGCTCCTTGCGGATGTTCTTGCGCTTGCGCGAGCTCAGCGCCGCGAGGAAATCGTCGAAGCTGCCATACCCCTCGTTGCGCCAGATGAACTGCTGGTCCTTGCGCAGCAGCAGGCCGGCCTCGCCCATCTCGGTCCACTGCTCGAAGGTGGGGAAGGTGATGTGGAGCGACGACACGCCCATCTTGTCGGCCACCGCGACGCAGGCGTTGAGCAGCAGGCCGCGCGTGCCCTTGTCCGGCGCCAGCAGGCGCGGGCCGGTCACCGGCGAGAACGGCACCGACACCTGCAGCTTGGGATAATAGTCGCCGCCGGCGCGCTCCCAGGCGTGCGCCCAGCTATGGTCGAACACATATTCGCCCTGGGAGTGGGATTTCAGGTACATGGGCACTGCCCCGGCCAATCCACCGCCATTTGGCCCGCCTCCGCCCAATTTCTCGATAACGATGTGGGTCGGCTTCCAGCCGGTGCCCGCGCCGACGCAGCCGCTCTCCTCCAGCGACGACAGGAAGGCATGGGAGACGAACGGGTTCTCCGTCCCGGCGCAGGCGTCCCAGTCCGCCGCCTTGACGGCGGCGAGCGACGGGATCGCGGAAGCGGTGACGGGATCGCTCACGACGACAGGCTCACGTGAACGCCGCGACCGCATCCACCTCGACGGCCATGCCCAGCGGCAGCGCGTTGGCGCCCAGCGCCGCGCGGGCGTGGCGGCCGGCGTCGCCGAACACGTCGACCATCAGTTCCGAGGCGCCGTTCACCACCTGCGGCTGCTGGGTGAAGCCATCGGCGCAGTTGACGAAGCCGGTCAGCTTGACGATCTGCGTGATCCTGTCCAGATCGCCGCCGAGCGCGGCGCCGAGCTGGGCCAGGATGTTGAGGCCGCACAGCCGCGCCGCCTGGTGGCCCTGCTCGACGGTCAGGTCGAAGCCGACCTTGCCGACATAGCGCATGCCGCTCGGCACCGCCGAGACCTGGCCCGAGACGAAGATCAGCCCGCCGGTGACCACGAACGGCACATAGGCGGCGACCGGCTTGGGCGCCTCGGCCAGTTCGATGCCCAGTGCCTGAAGCCGCGCCGCGATCCGTCCGCTCATGAAGCTCTCCTGCCTTTTCCGGTGCCAGAGTGTAACAGAGCGTATCGCCGTTCCAAGCGGGGTGCGTTCACGGCTATGCTGCGCCGGACTCAATCGGGAAGAGCCAATGAATCGGGGAGAGGAAAATTCATGACGCCGACGCTGATGGCCCTGCTGGGCTTCGCCATGTGGACGCTGCTGCTCAGCGTCGCCATCGCCATGACGCGCACCGTCCTCGTCATGCGCGGCGTCAAGCCGGCCAACGAGTTCTCGCCCACCGGCGAGGATATCGGGGGCTTCTCCCGCCGGCTCGCCCGGGCCCACGCCAACTGCTACGAGAACCTGCCCATCGTCATCGCCGTGCTGCTGGTCGCCATCCTCGCCGGCAACAGCGCCATGGCCGACCGCTACGCGATGTGGATTCTCTATGCCCGCATCTTCCAGTCGGCGGTGCACATGGCCTCGACCAGCATCCCGGCGGTCTATCTGCGCTTCATGTTCTACGGCGTGCAGATCGTCCTGCTCACCCTGATCGCGGTGAAGAGTTTCGTGCCGTAACCCCTTCCGCCGTCATTGCGAGCCGCGTAGCGGCGCGGCAACCCAGTTTCTCCACCCGGCGGTTGTGTGGTGGAAAAACTGGGTTGCCGCGCTGCGCTCGCAATGACGGTGAAGATTAATCCCACAATCTCGCCGCGCCCCTTACGCCGCTGGAATCGCCGTGCTTCGCCTTCATGATGGGCGTCCTTACCCCGTCGGAGAACACGAAGCGCGGCAGCAGCGGCGTCTGACGACCATCAAGATTGGCATCGACAAAAGGTTACGCGTGCATTCCAATCGCGGGACGATAGGAGGCCAATCCATGAATCGCAAGAGACTGACGACGCTCGCCGCCGTCGCGACGATGACGCTGCTGGCGGCCTGCGCGACCGAAGTGCCCACCCAGACGACCGGCGCCGATGCTACCGTGATCAACCGAACCGGGCGGGCCATCGTCTCGATCAGCTATCAGCCCTGTGGCGCCGCCGCCAATGTCTGGATTCCGCTTCAGGTGTCCGCCATCGCGCCGCAGGCGAGCGTGCCTTTCCGACTTCCCGAACCTTGCACCAATCTTCGCGCGCATTACGGCGACGGCCAGCTCGCCGGCATGCACAGCGGTGTGAAGTGGAACTTTCCGTTCACCTGGGTCCTCTCCTAGGTCAACCCGCACCGTCAGGTATCTAAGCGGACCGCATGCGGGCCGCAATCAGTCGAAATGTCACAGGGGGCAAACATGACGTTCTCCAGAAATCTCGTGGCCATGGTCCTCGCAGCCGTGGTTCTCGCCGCCTGCTATGAAGGCCCGGTCTACACCTACTACCGGGTAAGTTCCCGCTACATGGCCAGCGCGCAGGGGGAGCAGGCGCCTGAAATCATTCCGACGCCCGCCTACAGCCAACTCACGGGCTCGGCCCGGACGGTAGCGGTGCGGGCGCCGGACCGCTGCAGCAACGCGACCACCAACCAGGCGACCGGCAACGCGGCTTCGGCCGGGACGATCCTGCAGACCAACTGCGGCGTGGAGATGGGCGAGATCGAACGGGCGCTGACCCGCGCCGGCTACAATGTGATTTCGTGGAACGTCGTCGACCGCGAGATGGCCGGCAACAATTCTCCGGTCGACGCCGCCAGCAAGCTGGGCGCTCAGGTGCTGTTCCAGATCAACTCCCTGGAGAATTCGCGCAAGACGCTCGGCCAGGACGCCCTGTGGGAACGGAGCTACTACCTCAGCAGTCCCTCGGGCGACGTCGGCCAGCCCCTGTCGCTGGCGCCGGACCAGCGCAACCTGGTGGCGAAGAACTACCTGGCGACGATCGAGGCACAGAGTATCCCGCGGGCCTACGCGGTGACGCTCGACGCGGTCGCGGTCTGGGTGCGGACGGGCCAGTCGATCTGGTACTACCGCTGGACCCACTCGCGGGCGCCGCAAGACACGACCTCGGGGTACAACGTGCTGCTGGCGTGTCTCGATGGCGTATTGAGCCAGTGCGAGGCGAGCCAGATCCGCCACGCGGCCGCACAGGCACCGGGTCAGTCGGCCGCGGGTGAAACCGTCGCCGTCAGCATGTCCGAACGGCCCGAGGACGCCGAGCGTGCGATCTTCTCGGCGCTCTATAAGGAGGTAGTCGGCGATTTCGTGGCGTCGTTCGCTCGGAACAAGTCGAACGCCCGTCCCGCGCCCGTTCCCGCGCCGGCCCCTGCCGCCGCTCCCGCGTCGAGTCTGCAGACCTGGTGATCATGGAACGTCCCGACCTTTCCTTCCGCCTGGGCAGGGGCGGCGCCTGCGCCGCCCTTTGCCTCGCCCTTTGGCTGCAGGGCGCGTCCGCCCAGCCTTACGATGCCGGCACCGACCCTATTCAACAGGGACGCGATCTCGTCGCCAGCGGACGCCCGGCGGAGGCCATCCCTCTCCTGCAACGGGCCGTTCAGTCGTCGCCTGGCGACCCCAGCGCGCACTATGGCCTCGCGGAAGCCTATTTCCGCAACGGCGACCTCCTGAACGCGCTATCGTCGCTTCGGGCCGCCCAGGCCCGCTCCGGCGAGCCGGCGTTCCAGCAGAACGTGCAGACGAAGGCACGGGCCATCGAGGCCATGCTCGCCGAGCAGGGGATCATGCCTCCTCCGGCACCAGCGCTGGCATCGACGCCTTTGGCCGAGACCGCACCCATTGAAGGGCAGCCCACGCCGGCGCCAGCCGCTCCCGGTCCCGTCTCCGAGTTCGACGCCGCCGCAGCGGCGTTGCAATCGGGCGACCTCGACAAGGCGCATATCCTGGCGCTGACCGGCCTCCGCAGCGAACCGCGCAGCGCACGGGGCAACTATCTTCTGGCCGAAGTGCTGGTCGGCAAGAAGGACCTGGAGGGTGCCAGGAAGGCCTATGGCGAGGCCCTCGCCGGCACGAACCTGCCGCCGGACCGGAAGGATGAGATCGAGCGCAAGCTTCTGCGGCTCGAGGTCGCGATGGAGCCGGGCATGGGCGATGCGCCTGCAGCCGCGGCGCCCGCGGCCTTAGCCCAGCGCTCGTTCCGTCCCGCGTCGTCCGTGGAGGACGCCCCGGCCGGGCCTGAGGACAATGCCTACCGTTCACCAGTAAACGTTGCCGCCACGCTGGCCGCCTCCGGCGATCTGGCGGGTCCCGTCCGTGAGCTTCGCGCCCATCTCGCCAGCACGCCGTCGGACACCCAGGCACGCATCGCGCTGGCCCGGTACTTGCTCGATTCCGGTGACGACGTATCCGCGCTTGATGAGCTGGGCAAGGCCATTACCGCCGCGCCGCACAATGATGGCGCCCGCAACATGCGCATCTCGATCATGATGGGCAGGGGAGATTTTGGCGCCGCGCTGGCCGACCTGGACGCCATAGTCGTTGCGGGACGCGCGAACGTGACGACCTACATCAATCGGGGCGTGGCCAACCAGCGGATGGGTGAAGGGGCGCTCGCCCTCCAGGACTACGACCAGGCGATCGCCATGGATCCCGCCAGTACGGGCATCTACGTCAACAAGGCGACCGTGCTGATGGAAAAACGCCGGGACCAGGCCGCCATCGACGCGCTGACCACGGCCATCGAACGCGACGGCCGCTCGGTCAACGCCTTTCTCTATCGCGGCATGGCCTACTTCAACCTCGGCCGCTTCGCGCCCGCCATCGACGACTTCGGCAAGGCGCTGGCTCTGGATCCCGGCAATAGCCAGGCATTGACGTACCGGGAGCAGGCCCTGAAGGCGGCCAACGAGCGCGCCAAGGCGCAGATGCCGCCGACCGTGCCCTGACGCCGGTCAGTGGGCGATCCGCCCGCGCCACTGTTTGCAGGAAGGTTCTGCCTGCCGACTATCCGATGGGT
>JBKJNE010000037.1:0-11094 GCA_046596015.1 Alphaproteobacteria bacterium | reverse complement strand
CGGGCGTGGACCAGGGACGACACCACGTCGTCGGAGGGATTACCGCGCCGCTCCTCAATGCGCTCGGCGAAGTAGCGCTGATACTCGACGATCTGCTGGGCGATGTAGATGTCCTGCTCGGGCGTGGTGACCAGCGAGAACTGGGCAACGGAGCAATCGGACCAGTGCTTGAACTTCGGCAGGTCGTCGCGCGACACGCCGAGCGCATCGGCGATCACCCAGACCGGCAGCGGCACGGCGACAGCGGCGAAGAAATCCACCGGCCCGCTCCGTGGCAGCTTGGCCATCAACTCGTGAACGATCTGCTCCATGTGCGGCTTGAGTTCACGCACCCGCTTCTCGGAGAACGCCGGATTGACCAGCGCCCGGTAGCGGTTGTGGGCCGGCGCATCGCGCGTCAGCATCGTCGCGACGCCCGGATAGCCCTTGGCATATTCCGCCGCGACGCGGGGGTCTGGCTCGGCGGACTGCATCAGCCGGCCGAATTCGCTGGAGAACTGCTTCGGCTTGCGCGCGACCAGCTTCACGTCGGCGTACTGGGTGATGAAATAGACGTCGGCGCCTGGCATCCTGTAGACCGGCGCCTCGGCCCTCGCCTTCTCGTAGAAGGCGAAGGGGCACTTCATCACTTCCGGGTCGAAGAAGTTAAATTCCTCGAGGGCCTTGTTCATCCGTCGCTCCTGCCTTGACAAGAAGTTCATCGGCGGTGCTTTTATCACATCACCGCGCGTTGCCGACCGCAAAAAGCGCGGTGCACGGCCGCAGAGGGTTCGTGCCGATATGCCGCTTGCGCCGAAGGCGCATGATCATGCACGAAGTGCCAGTCGCATCTGTAATGGGGAAGACCATGACCGTTATCGTCGCCGGAATTCTGGAGTTCGACCCTGCCACCGCCGAGCAATCGATCCTCAGTGCCCGCAAGCACATCGAGGGCGCCTATACCGAGAAGGGCTGCGTCCATTATGCCTGGACGCTGGACCCGCTCAATCCCGGCCGCGTCTACGTGTTCGAGGAATGGGACACCCAGGAGGATCTGGCGGTGCACCTGGCCGACCACTGGTACACCGACATGGCCGCCCATCTGGGCCAGTCGGGCCTGAAGTCGGCCGCCGTGAAGAAGTACAGGGTCGATCTGTCCGAGCCTGTCTACGATCCGCAGGGCAAGCCGCGCGCGGATTTCTTCACCGCCGGATAAACACCGGCACGCCAATCGAGTCGCCCCGCCGAACCGGAACGCGCCGCGCTCCGGACGGTTCCTGTCGCCCGGGAGTCATGAGACATGGAAAGCTATATCTACGTTGGCATAGTTACTTGTGTGGGTTTGCTCGTCTATTACTTCACCTTATTCAAGGCGGGCAGCGCGCGGTCGAAATTCAAGATCAAGGCGCCGTCGCACAGCGGGCCGCCGGAATATGAATGCTATGTGCGGGCGCACCAGAACACGCTGGAGCATCTCGTGCTGTTCCTGCCGGGCATCTGGCTGTTCGCCTGGGCGGTCGATCCGCTGTGGGCCGCCGGGATCGGCGCCATCTGGCCTGCCGGACGGCTATGGTATGCGCTCGGCTACTACAGTGCGCCGGAAAAGCGTGGCAAGGGCCTGCTGTTGAGCATGCCACCGATCTACATCTTCGTCCTGGGCTCGCTGATCGGGCTGGTACTGAAGCTGGTGTGACACGGCGACCGGGCGGCGCAGCCGCCCGGTCTGGCGGGCCTACCCGATGCGGATGAGTTGCTTACCGATATTCTCGCCGGTGAACAGCCGGATCAGGCCTTTCGGCAGGTTCTCGAAGCCCTCCAGCATGTCGACGCGGTACTTCAGTTTCCCGTCGGCGATCCACTTGCCCATGATCTGGGTCCATTCCTTGTAGCGGTGGACATGGTCGACGATGATGAAGCCGGTCATGGTCGCGCGCGAATAGACCAGGTTGAAGTAGTTCTTCGGCCCTTCGATCGGTCCGGCCTTGTTGTAGCGCGAGATGCCGCCGCAGATGACGACGCGGGCGTTCATGGCCAGGTTGGCCAGCGCGATGTCGAGGATTTCGCCGCCGACATTGTCGTAATAGATGTCGAGGCCCTTTGGAAACAGCTCCTTCACCCCCGCGGCGACATCCTCGGTCTTGTAGTTGATGGCGGCGTCGAAGCCCAACTCATCGGTCAGCCAGCGGCACTTCTCGTCCGAGCCGGCGATGCCGACGACCGTGCCCGCGCCCATGATCCTGGCGATCTGCCCAGCCAGCGAGCCGACCGCGCCCGCCGCGCCCGAGACCAGCACGGTGCAGCCCGGCGTCGGCTTGCCGACCTCGGCCATGCCGTAATAGGCGGTGAAGCCGGTGCCGCCGAACACGTAGAGCGCCGCCTCGCCGGACACGCCTTCCGGAATGCGGCTGACGTTGCCCTTGCCGTCCGACACCAGGTAGTCCTGGAAGCCGAACAGGCCCTGCACCCGCTGACCCACCTTGTAGTCGGGATTGTTGGATTCGACCACGGTGCCGGCGCCCAGCGCGCGCATCACGTCGCCGATCTGCAGCGGCGCGGCGTAGTTGGCACGGTTCTCCATCTGGCCGCGCAGCGCCGGCTCGACGGCGACGATCTCCTGGTGGATCAGGAACTCGCCCGGACCCGGCTCGGGAACCGGCGTCTCGACATATTTGAAGTCGCTTTCCTTGACCATGCCTTCCGGCCGGGCGGCGATCAGAAACTGGCGATTGCTGCGGTTTGACATGGTCCCGCTCCCCTTCATTCGTGACTGTTGTTCCCGGCCGGGAACGTAGCACGAAAGCGGCGGTCCACAAGGCGAATTGGCTTTCATTCGCGCACACCCTGTTGCCATACTCGCGCCGCGCAACAACCCAGGAAACGGGAGAAAATCATGGGACGCGTTCAGGGAAAGATCGCCATCGTCACGGGTGCCGCCTCCGAGCCCAGCCTGGGCCGGAGCACCGCAATGACGCTGGCGCGCGAGGGTGCGAAGCTCGTGGTGACCGATATCGACGAGAAAGGCGTGCAGGACTGCGCCCGGAAAATCCGCGACGCCGGCGGCGAAGCCATCGCGCTGCGCCAGGACGTGGTATCCGAGGACGGCTGGAAGGAAATCATCTCGAAGACAATCGAGACCTATGGCCGCCTCGACGTGCTGGTGAATAATGCCGGCATCGCCGTGCTCAAGCTACTGGACGACCTGACCATCGACGACTGGAACCGGCAGATCAACGTCAACCTGACCAGCGTCTTCCTCGGCACCAAATACGCCGTGCCGGAAATGCGCAAGGCCGGCGGCGGTTCCATCGTCAACCTGTCGTCGGTGGCGGGTCTGGTCGGCCTGCAGCGCTGCATCGCCTATTCAGCGTCGAAGGGCGGCGTGCGGCTGATGACCAAGTCCATCGCGCTCGAAGTGGGCAAGGACAATATCCGCTGCAACTCGGTGCACCCCGGCGTGATCTGGACCAACATGCAGGCCGGTGCCCGCGACAGCGCGAACAAGGAAGCCAGCCGCGCCGTGACCGCGAACTTCCCGATCGGCCGACTGGGCGAGCCCGAGGACATCGCCAACTGCATCCTCTACCTGGCGTCCGACGAGTCGAGCTACGTGACCGGCACGGAGTTCACGGTCGACGGCGGCATGACCGCCATGTAAGGGGTCACTTGCCGGGCCCCAGCTCGGCGAGGCATTTCTCGGAAATCCGGTCGATCATCCTCGAGGCCCTGGTCTCGAAACGGCGGCCCGCGGTCAGCTTGAAGAAGAACTCGTCAAGATTCTCGTTCGGCACCTCGGCGCGGATGCCTTTCCACTGGCAACGGCACAGCGCGTCGGCGTTGGTGTATTTCTCGCCGATATACTGGGTGCAGATCCTGACGTAGCGCTTCTCGTTCCTGGTTTCGCGCGGATGGACACCGCAGCCGGCCAGCAGCGCGCCGGCCGTGACGACCCAGACCGTGATCCGAACTCCGCGAAGCCCCATCCGTTTCCCCAAAAAACGGCACGATTGCCGCAGCTTAGAAGGCATCCCGATATCTACGGAAAAAAATCAGGGATGCCGCGCCGTCACCGACGCTCGATGTGCAGACGACGGGCGCACTCGGCGGAGACACGCATCATGAATTCACCCCTTTGGTCCGCCGTACCCTTTTTCAGCGCGGTCAGGCGCTTCAACATCTCCAGTCGGTTTTCGCCGCGCACTTCTTCCCACAGGCACGTACAGAGTTCCGCGGGTTTGCGCACATGGACATCGAACGCTTCGACGCAGTGCCCGTGGAACTCGGTTTCGATCTCCTGAAACTTCTGGTCAGTAGCGCCCAGACCGCGAAAGACGGCAAAGAGAAGGCCGGCGCCGAGGACCACCAGCACGATCACGGAAATCAGGGTCTTTCCTACCATCGCGCGCCGATCGAAAAAAGAAGGGAGCCAGTCGGCTCCCTTCTGTCCTCAACGCAGGACCACGACTACTCGGCAGCCTTCTTCGCATTGAACTCGCGCGCCCAGACCTTCGCCTCGTCGGAGCAAGCCCAGTTGATGGCCTGGCGCAGGATCTTGCGGAACGTCTTGTTCTTGTAGGTGGCCGGACCGTCGCCGAACTGCAGATAGACGATCGGGCTGTTCTTGTAGGTCTTGACCCAGCCGACCAGGTTGCTGCTCGGCGGATGGGACCAGCCCTCGTTGGAATAGTACTTGCCCTGCAGCGCCAGCTTTGACGAGAAGAAATTCTGGTCGGTGAAGTCCCACGAACTGCGGAACAGCGGCACCACCGAATCCTCGAACACCTCGGACATGTAGACCTCGTCGACGATGTCGAACGGCTCGATGCCTTCGGTGATCGGGTGGTTCGCGACCGGCGTCACCTTGTGCGGCACGTCGATGTTGTAGCCGCTGTCCTGCTTGTCCACGCCGCGCGACTTCATCGGGAAGTAAAGAAAGTGGCCGCCGACGATTTCGGACCACTCCGGCCATGCGGGCCAGGCGGCGCAGGTGTGGTGCATGATGACCAGCGGGAAGCCCGCCTCCAGCATGGCCATGACCCCGTCCTTGTAGTACTGGGGTGGCTCGACGAAGCGCGGCCTGCCGTCGCTGTTCGGGTCACGGTTGAACTCGATGCCCGGCATGTCGTACTGCACGTAGCAATCGAAGTTCTTGGCGAATTCCGGGTTGAACATCAGCTGCGCCGCCGGATGCTCAACGGCCGAATACTCGATGTCCGGATTGGATTCGAAGATGTTGTAGAAGGCGTCGCGCGCGAACGGATGACCGCGCGTCACCAGCAGCACCTTCTTCTTGTCCTTCGACCAGAACGTCTGGCCCGTGGGCGACGAACGGCCACTCTCGTGATAGTCGGCGGGATCTACGTCTGCCATTGGTCTTCCCCTTGGATGGTATCGGTTCGGCTGCAACGCTAGAACAAGCCGCAGGACGGTGCAACTGTCCGCCGTCGATTTCCGTTACGGGCGCTGGAAGCGCCGGGCCAGCGAGCCGCGCACCTCGGCAAGCTGTTCGAGGATACCGCTCTCGGCGCCGTCTGGCCTGCCGACCAGCCGCCACAGCGCAAGCACCGTGAGGACATAGACCAGCGCACCCAGCGGCACGTTGAGGCACAGCGACGTGATAGGCTCGAGCGGCAGCAGCGCCTGGCTCGTCCGCACCGCGGCCACCATGACGACGCCGGCCAGCAGCGGACGGGCGAAGGCCCGGCAGACGCCGCCGAGCAGGCCCTTGTACGGCGCGAACGCCAAGGTCATCGACACGCCGGCGGCGACGATCTCCATGACCGCGCGAGCCCCCGCCACGCCCTCGCCGCCCGCGAACCGGTAAGCCAGCGGCAGCAGCACCGCCAGGCCGGCCACCTGCGCCCAGGAGGCGATGTTGGTGGCCCGCTGGCGGCCCTGGGCGGTGAGCAGCGGCAGGGTGACTGTGCGGATGCAGGCGCCGAGCGCCGACAGTGCCAGGATCTCCAGCAACAGGACGCCGCCCGCCCACTGCGGGCCGTAGACCGACAGGATGAACTCGCGCGCCACGACATAGAGGCCCAGGCTGGCGCCGAAACCTATCAGCGCCGCCGCGCCGACCGACTTGCGGACCGCTGCGATCATCCGTTCGCCATCCGTATGGATACGGCTGTAGGCCGAATAGACCACCGGGCTGATCGGCGCGACCAGCTCGCGGGTCGCCATCTCGGCCAGGTTGCTGGCCAAGTAGTAGAGACCGAGAGTCGCCGGGCGGACGATGCCGCCGAGCACGATCTGGTCGAGGCGCTGTTCCAGGAACCATGCCAGGCTGCTGAGCGAGGCGTGCGTGGAGAATCCCAGCATCTCCGCGCTCGCCCCCAGCGAAAACCTCGGACGGTAGGGATGCATCACATAGCTGACGACAAGCTGCGCGATGGAGCCGGCCAGCCAGCCCAGGATCAGCGCCCAATAGCTGCGCCAGGCAACGGCGATCGTTACGGTGACGATGAAACCGGCGATGCGTGGCCAGAACTGCAGCCAGAACTGCCTGCCAAACCGGAAGTCTCGCCGGAAGTCGGCGGTGCCGATGTTGGAAAAGCCGGCGATCGCCGTGGACAGCGCCGTTACCAGCAGCACGCCCGTGACCCTGCCGTCGTTGAAATACAGCGCCGCCAGCGGCGCCAGGAGGGCAATGACCACGCCGGCAACGAGCCCCAGCAGCACGTTGATGGTCCAAGCGGTATCGTAGTGGACGCGCTGCGGGTCGGGATGCCGGATCAGCGCCTGGGCCGCGCCGGCCTCGGTCAGCGCCAGGACGAAGCCGGTCGCCAGCACGCTCATGGCAATCAGGCCGAAATCTTCGGGCGTCAGCAGCCGCGCCAGGATGATGGTGCTGACGAAGCCCAGCAGCCGCATGGACCAGCGCAGCCCGATCATCCAGATCGAGCCCTTCATCACCTTGCTCGCCAGCGGCTCTACGTCAGAGGACATGCGGCCCACTAAAAGATGTTGTCATTCCCGGCGAAAGCCGGGACCCAGCGGTGCAAATCTCCGACTTCACCGTGTCCCTGAACTAGTCGAAGGGCCTTGCATCAGCGTTCGTGCAAAGCCCTTCGACTAGTTCAGGGACACGGATAGGATTTTGCCCGCATCTTGACTGGGTCCCGGATTTCGCCGGGATGACGATCATGGGGTGTCGGACAGGCGATACCAATACCTTACCCTCAATACGACTTCGGCAGCCCCAGCACCCGTTCGCCGATGAAGTTCAGGATCATGTGCGGGCTGACCGGCGCGATGCGGCCCAGCATGCTCTCGCGCATGTAGCGCTCCACATGGAATTCCTTGGCATAGCCGAAGCCGCCATGGGTCAGCACCGCGTTCTGGCAGGCGGTGAAGCCGGCCTCGGCGGACAGGTACTTGGCGGCGTTGGCCTCGGCGCCGCAGGGCTCGCCGCGGTCGTACAGGGTGGCCGCCTTCAGCACCATCAGGAACGCCGCCTCGAGCTGCATCCAGTCCAGCGCCAGCGGATGCTGGATGCCCTGGTTCTGGCCGATCGGCCGGTCGAACACGATCCGTTCGCCGGCGTAATGGGCGGCCTTGGCCAGCGCCGCCTGGCCGAGGCCGACGCATTCGGCGGCGATCAGCACCCGCTCCGGGTTGAGGCCGTGCAGCAGGTACTCGAATCCCCTGCCCTCCTCGCCGATCCGGTCGTCCTCGGGCACCGGCAGTCCGTCGATGAACACCTCGTTGGAGTCGACGGAGGCGCGGCCCATCTTGTGGATCTCGCGCACGTCGCAATAGCGCCGGTCCAGGTCTGTATAGAACAGGCTGAGGCCCAAGGTCGGCTTGGCGCACTGCTCGCGCGGCGTGGTACGCACCAGGATCAGGATCTTGTTGGCGGTCTGGGCTGTCGAGGTCCAGACCTTCTTGCCGTTGATGACGTAGCCGTTGCCGACCCGTTCCGCGCGGGTCTTGATCGCCGTGGTGTTGAGGCCCGCGTCCGGCTCGGTGACGCCGAAGCAGGCCCGGTCCTCGCCCCTGATGATCCGGGGCAGGATGCGCCCGCGCTGCTCTTCGGTGCCGAACACCACGACCGGGTTCAGCCCGAAGATGTTCATATGCACCGACGACGCGCCCGAGAAGCCGGCGCCCGAGCGGCTGATGGCATGCATCATCAGCGCCGCCTCGGTGACGCCCAGGCCCGCGCCGCCGACCTCCTCCGGCATGGCGATGCCCAGCCAGCCGCCCGCGATCACCGCGCGGACGAATTCCTCGGGAAACTGGGCGTCGGTGTCGCGGGCGAGCCAGTAGGCGTCGTCGAACGGCGCGCAGAGCTTCTCGATGGCCCGGCGGACGGCCTGCTGTTCGTCGGTCAGGGCGAAATCCAAGCCGTCCTCCCGTGCTCGTCGGCGACCTAAGCCGCGTAGTTGGGTTTGCGCTTTTCCAGGAACGACTTGATGCCCTCGGCCACGTCGCCATTGGAGACGGCGAGAATCTGGTTGCGGTCCTCCATGGCGATGGAGCTGTTCAAATCATTGCCGTCGACGTTGGCCCAGAAGCATTCCTTGGTCATGCGTAGGCCCAGCGGCGCGGTAGCGATCATGTCGTCGGCCAGCGACTTGCCGGCGGCGACCAGCTCGTCCATCGGCACGACGTCCGACACCAGGCCGGTGCGCAGCGCGCGGTTGGCGTCGATGAAACGGCCGGTCATCAGCAGTTCGGCGGCGACCGAGGTGCCGACCAGACGCGGCAAATGGTAGGACGCGCCCATCTCGCAGCCGGACAGGCCGATCTTGATGAAAGCGCAGTTCATCTTGGTGCCCTCGGCGGCGATGCGCACGTCGCAGCCCAGCGCGATCGAGAAGCCGCCGCCAGCCGCGTAGCCGTGCAGCAGGCCGATGATCGGCTGCGGGCAGCGGCGCATGCGCATGACGATGCCGGAGAAATTGCGCTGGCTCTTCATGCCGGTGTTGGTGGTGCTGTCGAGCGGCCGCTCCGGATCCTTCATGTCGAGGCCGGCGCAGAACGCGCGCCCGTTCCCCTTCAGCACCACGACACGGACATCGTAGTTGGTCTCCAGGCTGCCGAAATAGTGGTTCAGTTCGCGCACGAACTGGCGGCTCAGCGCGTTCAGATTGTCCGGACGGTTGAACGTCACCCAGTCGATGGCGCCGTCCTTCTCGATGATCATGTTCTTGTATTCCACGGATCTTACCTTTCTCTTCCCCAAGTGTCGGTTTAAGTGTCGCGGCTTTCCGGGCGGCGAGGCGCAAGGCGCTTCGCCTGAAAGCGCTTAGAGGGCTTGCACGCCGTCCTTGACCTCTTTCAGCAGCTTCAGATGGGCCTTCACGTCCGTGTTCAGGCCGATCATCGAGGTGCCGATGGCGAGGTGGGTGGCGCCTGCCTTCTTCCAGATGGCGGCACCCTGCAGCGCCTGGTCCATGGTGGCGGCGGGCTTGTCGCGGAAGGCGTTCTGGAAGCCGGTCATCGCCTCGAGACCGATGCGTTTCGGATCGCGGCCGGCTTTCTCGGCGGCCCTGTGCATGATCTCGAACTGGGGCTTGAGCTGCTCGGGCGTGCCGATCGGAATCCAGCCGTCGCCGATGCGGCCGACCCGGTCGGCGACGGCATCGGACATGCCGCCGAACCAGATGGGGATCGGCTTCTGGATGGAGTTGGGGTTGAGGCCCTGCTCCGCCATCTCGTGGTACCGGCCCTTGAACGCGGTTGTCCGGTTCAGCCACAGTGCCCGCATGATGGCGACCTGCTCCTCGGAGCGCTTGCCCCTTGTGTGCCAGTCCATGCCCAGCGCCGTGTACTCGCTGGCCTGCCAGCCGACGCCGATGCCCAGCCGCAGCCGTCCGCCCGACAGCACGTCGACCTCGGCCGCCTGCTTGGCGACCAGCACCGCCTGGCGCTGCGGCAGGATCAGGATGCCGGTGGCGAGCCCGACCCGCTTCGTGCAGGCGGCGATGAAGCCATAAAGCACGAACGGCTCGTGGAACGCGTCCTCCAGTTTGTAGGGCGCGAAGATCTTGGGATCGCCCTTGGGATCGACGCCCAGGACATGATCCGTGGTGGTGATGTAGTCGAAACCCAGGTCCTCCGCGCCCTGTGCGAAGTCGCGTATGGCGCCCGGATCGTTGCCGATCTCGACGCCCGGAAAACTTGCTCCGATCAGCATGGCATCCTCCCCGAAATGACTTTCACTCGTCCCCGTGGCGGATACTATAGCCAACCAAAGAATGAATGCATGCCGGATTCAGCGACGGGGAGACGCACATGGCCGAGTTCGAGATCGACGTGGTAACACCGGACGGGAAGATGGGCAGCTTCGTCGCCCATCCCGACGGCAAGGGTCCGTTTCCGGCCGTGATCCTCTACATGGACGCGCCCGGCATCCGCGAGGAGCTGCGCGATTTCGCCCGGCGCATCGCCTCGCAAGGCTATTTCTGCCTGCTGCCGGACATGTACTACCGCAACGGCCAGCTCCGCTTCGACTTCTCCATGGACCGGGACAACGTGTTCAAGCTGGTGATGGCGACCATGGCCACGCTCGACGTCGACCGGGTGATGCGCGATACCAAAGGAATGCTCGACTATCTGGACGCCCATCCCGCCGTGAAGGCGCCGTATGGCTGCGTCGGCTACTGCATGAGCGGCCAGTACGTGGTCGCCGCCGCCGGCACCTTCCCCGACAAGATCGTCGCCACCGCCTCGCTCTACGGCGTCGGCATCGTCACCGACAAGGCGGACTCGCCGCACCTGCTGGTCCCGAACATCAAGGGCGAGCTTTACCTGGGCTTTGCGGCGCATGATCCCTGGGTGAGCGACGACGTGATCCCGGCCCTGACCAAGACGCTGGAGGATCACGGCGTGTCCTACGAATGCGAGATTCACCCGGAAACCGAGCACGGCTTCTGCTTCCCGCAGCGCCCCGCCTATATGAAGGACCGGGCCGAGATCGCCTGGCGGAAGATGTCGGAGATGTTCGACCGGCGGCTGAAGGGGTAACCGATCGCGATGGAGATTCGTACATATTAGTACGTTTCGGCTTGGAGTTCGTACATTCAAGTGCGAGTATTTGCGTGAACACACGAGAATTCATCAAGCGGGTTCGAAAAATCGGCAAGGCGAACGGCGTTGCCGTGGTTTACG
>JBKJNE010000070.1:0-5755 GCA_046596015.1 Alphaproteobacteria bacterium | reverse complement strand
CTGACCGCCGGCGACCAGAGATAGCCGCCGCCGATGACGTCGACGATGGGGCGGACCTCGTCGCCCCCAGCGCGGGCACGGGCCAGCGCGTCGATGAAGGCTGTGCCCACCTCGTCGGCGCGGAAGATGTAGGACATGACGGCGATGCTGGTGCGGGCGTTCTCGATGGCCTCGAGCATGGCCGGGTAGGCGTCGTCGCCGCTCTCCAGCAGGTCGATGCGGTTACCCGGCAGCAGCGGCAGCTCGGTCACCCTGGCGGCGACGGCGGCGATGGTGGCGATCTGCTCGGGCAGCTGCTCGGCGACCATCTCCCGCTCGGCCGCGCTGGGATCCGGCTCGCCGCCGCGGCCCCGCGACGAGCGCCGGGGTGACGGCATGGGCAGGCGCAGCGCCCGGCGGGTCACCCGGTTGATGCCGAAGGCGTAGTAAAGGAACGGGCCGATACCCGGCGACAGCCACGCGACGCCGATCCAGCCGATCGCCGCGCGCACGTCACGGTTGTACAGCAGCACATGCGCCGTGACGAACAGGGAGGCGGCGACATGAGCGAGCGCGAGATAGACGTTCCAGGATGTCACCGCGATTCCCTACCGGGGCCGATCAAACGACCAACGTCGTGACAGGTATAGGGTCGATCCGCCCGCGGGCGCAATCAGACGTTCACGCTCTTGCCGGGCTTGCCGGCAGGTTCGGGGGCGTCGCGGTTCTGCGGCGCGCGCCGAGCTTCGGTGCCGTGAGTATAGAATTCCACCCGGTTGCGGCCGTTCTGCTTGGCCAGGTAGACGGCGGCGTCGGCATGGTTGAGCAGGTCCGAGATGGTGTCGGTCTCGCCGGCGAGGACGACGCCGATGCTGGCGGTGAACGGCGGCGAGTCCTTCGGCTTGTCCTCCTCGAAGGCCCGGCGGAGCTTTTCGGCGACGATGCGTGCCGCGTGCCGGTCGACGCCCGACAACACGATGGCGAACTCCTCGCCGCCCATCCGGCCGATCAGGTCGCTGCGCCGGACTGTGTTGCGCACGATGTCGGAGAAGCGCCGCAGCGCCGCGTCGCCGGCGCGGTGGCCGAGGGTGTCGTTGATGCGCTTGAAGTTGTCCAGGTCGAGGGCGAGTACCGCCGTGGGCGACGTGCCGCGGCGCGACATCAGCAACATTTGCTGGGCGATCTCGAGGAAGTAGCGGCGGTTGTACAGCCCTGTCAGACTGTCCCGCGTGGCGAGTTCGGTCAGACCGGAAATGTACCCGCCCAGGCGAAGGACCAGCGGGCGGAAGATCAGGATCGCCTCGGCCGCCAGGGTCGCGAACAGCACCGTCAGGATTATCCGCTGGACCCGCCGTAGCCACGTGGTCCGGTCGTTGGCCTGGGTCTCGAACACGCTGACCGCGTTGTCGAGGCGGGGTGGCAGCGTGTCGCGTGCCGACAGCCGGACGTGGCGCAGCGCGCGCGCGATGTCCTGTCCGGGTTTGGGCTCGGCGACCAGGCGGGCCTGGGCAATGAACTGTCGCACCGCCGGATCGAGCGGATCGTCGCCCTTGAAGTAGAGGGCGTAGGCGTCCTCCGACGGCGGGCCGACGATATTGAGGTCGCCGCCGTGGATCAGGGCGTTCTGTGACCGTTCCATCAGATCGATGGCGTCGATCAGCGGTTCCCGGGCGGACCTGTCGCCGGCCAACAGGTCGCTGGCCAGCAGGGCGATGCGCTGCGACAGCATGCGCTGATGCCCGGCGACGCTGATGACGCTGGCGGAATCGCGCTGTTGGCTGATGACGACGTCGAGCACGCCGTGGGAAATGGCGGACAGCAGTGCGATCGAGGCGACCGCGAGCACATAGGCCAGTGTGAACCGGCGCGCAACGCGTCTTTCGGCGTCGCCTCTGATGCCACGGTCGTAATTGATCATGTCGCGAAAGTGCCGACGGTGTGCTTCATACGCGCCCGCCCCCGCAGGCTTTCTTCATCAATCAATCGCCCATCCTGTCGCATTTGCCGGGCGCGATGGAGTCAAAATTTCGCGGCGGCCCTCGAAGTCGGCGGGAAATGGCGCGTTGACCGGCCGGGAATCCTCGGCAACCATTGGCGGCGACAGGCGGATTTTCGAAATCGGGGAGGTTTGCGATGCCCAATGTCACGACCCGGGAATATACCGATCCCGTAACGCTCGGCGCCGCGCAACCGGGCTGGGCGGACTGGCGCGGGCTGATCACGCCGGAGATTCGCGAGCAATACAAGCGCGATGGCGTGGTGTTCCTGCGCCAGGCGCTGCACCCGGAATGGCTGCTGCTGATCGAGCTGGGGCTGCAGCGGGTCCTGGGGAGCGGCGCCCAGTTCAAGCACAAGTTCTTCCAGGGCGAGTCGGGCGAATTCACCGAAACCGTGCGCAATTTTGAGCACAGCTTCGAATTGCAGCGGCTGATGTACGACTCTCCCATCGCCGACATGATGTCGCTGCTGCTGGGCTCGGAGCGCATCTGGTACTACTCGGACGAGTTCTTCATCAAGGAAGGCAAGGGCAACCGGACGCCCTGGCACCAGGACATGCCCTACTGGCCGCTGGAGGGCGAGCAGATCGCCTCAATGTGGATCAGCCTGGACCCGCTGCCGAAGGCGCTGTGCCTGGAGATGATCCCGGGCAGCCACCGCACCACCCGCTATGACGGCTTCAGCCCGAAGGACGTGTCGGTGGACCCGACGCTGCCCTATTATGGCGAGGAGCTGCCGCCGCTGCCCAACATCGAGGCCGAGCGCGACAAGTGGAACATCGTGTCGTTCGACATCGAGCCGGGCGATGTCATCCTGCTGCATCCGGGCGTGCTGCATGGGGGCGGCTGGACGCCTGAGGGCGGAAGGCGCCGGGCTATCACCATCCGCTGCTACGGCGAGGATATCGTCTATGCCAGACGTCCGGCGTCGCGGCCTACGGTGCCGCTGACGCCCGGCCTGTCGCTGCAGCTCAAGCCGGGCGATCCGCTGCGCTCGGCCTGGTATCCGCAGCTCCGCCCCGTGCCTGAGCACCAGCGGGCGCGCTGAACCGGCATCGGCTACCGGTCTCCTACCGTGGCATCTCGCCCGAGAGGCCGTTGTCCTGGAAATGTGGATTGTGCTGGGCGGCGCCCTTCTCGCCTGCGCCGGTCGGCGGCGTGGGCTGCGCGGTTTTCTCCGCGCCCTTGCCGGCCGACGCATCGGACGAGTGCTTCGGGCCGCTCCGGGGTACCTGCCGAAGGTCGGATTTTCCTTCGTACAGCGGGTTTTCACCTTTGCCGCTGGTGTCCTGGTAAAGCGGATTGTTCTGCGCGGAACTCGGGCCGGCCTTGCCAACAGCCGCTTCACCCGCAGCCGGGGCGTCGGCGGCTGACGCGGGCAGTCCGCCGGTAAACAGCGCGGCCGCGACGGCGGCGCCGATGAAAAGGATGCGCATTTCGGTTCTCCCTGGCCCATCCGCCGCAAGGGCGGTCCGGTTCGAGTATGAACCTGAATCCGCCGGACGTCATTGACCAGCAGGGCGTCTGGGACGTGCTCGACGGTGATCCCCCGTAGGAACGTCGAGGAGCCCCGCGCCGCGCCGGCGGCGGCTGCGAGCGCGAACTATGCCCCTGCCGGCAGCAAGGCCGCCCGTGCCATGGGGCGCGCGCGAAACATGCCCGCTTCCCCAACCTCCGGACGACAGCATCGCGGCGGGAAGAACCCCGCGTTGTATCGCGGCGGACTTCACTTCCTGACGCGGGGGTTTGCCCCCGTCCGCGAGCACGAGGCGTGCGATCAATGCCGCCAGGTTGGCAAGGAGTCCGATTGCGCCGAGCAGGGCCACGGGCGGCCCCAGCGGCGGCGCGAGAACCGTCAGGCCGAAGCCGCACAGCAGTAGCGTTACCGCCGTTATTGGGACTTTACCTGCCATTGGCGTTTCATGAGCCAGAGTTTGGACGCCTCGCCGGCATCGATGACGCCCTTGTTGCCGATGGCGGGCGAGACTTTATTGATCGTGGCGCGTGCCGTTGTCCGAAGCTTCGGATCGGGACCTACCGCGGCGATCATCAGCCACTTCATGCCTTCGGGCGGGTTTGTTTTGAACCCCTTGCCCGTCACCAGGCGCACGCCAAGGTCATACTGGGCGCGCTGGTCGCCGGCTTCGGCGGCCTTCGCGAACCATTGCATGGCCTTGGCGGCGTCCTGGGGCACGCCACCCTCCCCGGTGGCGTACACAGTCGCCAGATTGTATTGCGCGCCGGTCAGGCCGCCTTCCGCGGCGCGGGTGAGCATCGTCATGCCGCGCGTGGAATCCTTGGGGACGCCGTCGCCGCGCAGGTACATGAGGCCCAGATTGGTCTGAGCGGTGCCGGAGTTCTTGTCCGCCGCCTTCTGGAACCATTCGGCTGCCTTGGGCCTGTCCTGCGCGATGCCTGTGCCGGCATAGAGCAGGTTGGCCAGCGCATTCTGCGACTGGATGTGGCCGGCCTGGGCGCCGCGCTCGAACAGCGCGGCGGCCTTCGCCGGATCCTGCGGCATGTTCCAGCCCTTGATGTTGAGCATGCCCAGCAGGAAGGTCGCCTCGCGATGCCCCTTGTCGGATGCCGAGGCAAGCAGCGCGATGACGTTCTTCGGCTCCTGCTTGCCCAGCTTGTTGGCAAGCGCGAGCGCTGCAAGCCGGTACTGTGCGTCCGGTTCGCCCCGGTTGGCGCGGGCCATCAGGTCGGCGACGGCGGCATTGGGCTTGCGGGGTCCACTGGAAGCCGGTTCCCGGCTTGGATTGGGGGTCTGTGCCAGGCCGGCTTCCAGTGGTATGGCTGCCAGAGGGGCGGCAACCAAGCACAAGCAGAGGATTTTCACGGTGTGTCGGACGCTCGCCGGGAGATGCATCTGGTCATTCCTTGGTCTGGCCGTGGCTATTGATTCGCCTGGGCCGGGACACCGGATATGGCGGTCCGATCGCCCTTGCCCTTGCCGGCGGCGGTTGCGTTGTTGCTGCCGTTGGTGGTCTCGTTGTCGTGGGTTTCGGACACCGAATCCTGGACCCCGGAGCTGTCCTGGGTGGCCGACTGCGTGACCGTTCCGGTGGCGCCATCGCCAAGGTTCTGCACGACCTCGGTATAGTTGCCGATGGAGGTGGAAGAGGTGTTGTAGTTGGTGACGTACTGGGTCAGGGCATCCATGCCGCCGCCGCTGCCGCCGCTGCCATTTTTCTTCTGGAACTGGAACTGGGCCGCAAGGCTGTTCGAGCGCGGCGACGTATCCCATC
This sequence comes from Alphaproteobacteria bacterium, assembly GCA_046596015.1. Taxonomy (GTDB): domain Bacteria; phylum Pseudomonadota; class Alphaproteobacteria; order SMXS01; family SMXS01; genus RI-34. Next base: position 528 of record JBKJNE010000070.1, on the reverse strand, counting down.
CGTTCTTGCCGATCTGCTGGGCGGAAGCGGCGCCGTTTCCCGCGGCCACGACACCGACTGCCGATACCAGCAGGGCGACGCGTGCAATGTTTGTCCTGGTCATCTTCTGTTCCCTCACTTTGATGCCGGGCACGGGGAGCGGCCGGAGCCGCTCCCCGCCTTGGGCCGGTAGACTGAGCGGTTATTCGCCGCCGTTGTCGCCCGGGTCGTCGATGTCAGGCGCACTGACCGAAATCGACTTGTTGTTGCCAACCGCGGTGGCGACCGAGCTCACGATCGGACGGTCGAGGGCGCCGAGGTTGATGTAGTTGTTCAGCGAGACGTCGTAGACGGTCGAGGTCGCGGTCACGTTGGCGACCGAGATCTGCGTGACATCCGCCATCAGCAGGCGATCCGGGCCTTCGGCTTCGATGTCGATGGCCAGGTTGTTGCCCACCGCGGTGGCGGTGCTGTCAACCGACGCGTTCAGGATGTCGTACACCGTCGAGGTGGCCGACACCGTCGCCGGCGTCACACTCCAGCCGAGCA
>JBKJNE010000009.1:0-5947 GCA_046596015.1 Alphaproteobacteria bacterium | reverse complement strand
TTCATGGCGCCGAAGCCGGTCGACACCACGGCGATGGCGATGGGCAGGCCTTTCGCCGCGGCCATGTCGACGGCGTCGGGCGAGCTGCCCGACAGGTAGATCGCCGGATGCGGCTTCTGCACCGGGCGCGGCTGCTGGGTCACGCCGTCGAGCGGCGCGCGGAATTTGCCGCTCCACGAGATGTTCTCGCCGGTCCACAGCAGGCGCAGCAGGTCGAGCCCTTCGTCGGTCATGGCGCGGGACTGCTCGATGTCCTGGCCCATGTGCCTGTAGGTGTGCGGGAACACGCCGCGGCCGATCACCACCTCGGCACGGCCGTTCGACAGCACGTCGAGGGTGGCGAAGTCCTCGGCGATGCGCAGCGGGTCATGGTGGGGCAGGAGGGTGACGCCGGTCGACAGCTTAACCGTCTTCGTGTGCTCGGCGATGGACGCCAGCACCATCTGCGGCACCGAGACGATGTAGTCGCTGAAGTGATGCTCGCCGAGATGCACCGCGTCGAAGCCGAACTCCTCGCCCATCACCGCGTAGTCGACGATCTGGCGGAACCGTTCGGCCTGCGTGGTCGTGAGCCGCCCGGTCGCCGGGTCCGGCAGATGATCGCCCAGCGACATCAGCCCGAATTCCATGAACCATCTCCCCTGATCCGTGTCGCTGGCAGAGTGTCATGGCGCTTCTGGCGCGTCCACCGGTCAACCCAAACCATCGCGCCTGACTTTTCCATTGGGGCAGGACTGACCATCGTGTTAGCGTTCGGGCCTGCCGGATGCCGTGGTGATACGGGCTTCCGGGCCACCGACGTCACTCACGGGGAAGACCGATGAACATCTATGATCCGCAGCCTAACATGAAGCCGGGCGAGGCTCGCTGCCCCGGTCCGAGCACCAGGGAACTGGTGCTTTCGGATGGCTGGGAGCTGCCGGCACAGTTGCTGGCCGAGAACTACGTCTACATGGGCGACGAGGATATTCCATTCGAGCGCTACACCTCGAAGGACTTCTTCGACCTGGAGATGAAGAAGATGTGGCCCAAGGTCTGGCAATGGGCCTGCCGCGACGAGCACATCCCGGAAGTCGGCGACTACTACACCTACGACGTCGGCCCGTATTCGATCGTCGTCGTGCGCGCCGCGCCGGACGAGGTGAAGGCCTATGTGAATTCCTGCCTGCACCGCGGCACCCAGCTTCGCCCGTCGGACTCGACCGGCAGCGTCCAGCACTTCCGCTGTCCGTTCCACGGCTGGACCTGGAACCTGGACGGCTCGCTGAAGGAAATCCCCTGCCGCTGGGATTTCCCGAAGGTGACCGACGAGGAATTCAGGCTGCCCGAGGTGAAGATCGCCAAATGGGGCGGCTTCTACTTCATCAACATGGACGAGAACGCCATGCCGCTCGAGGAATGGATCGGGCCGCTGGCGGAGCACTTCGCCAACTGGCCGCTCGATAACCGTTACGTGCGGCTGCACATCCAGAAGATCCTGCCGGCCAACTGGAAGGCGTCGCAGGAAGCCTTCGTCGAGGCCTATCACAGCTTGGAGACCCATCACCACGCCATGCCGTTCTCGGCCAACCTCAACGCCCAGTACGACATCTTCAGCGAGCGGGTGACCCGGTTCTTCCACACCTTCGGCTTCCCCGACCCGAGCTACACCAAACCGCAGACCCAGCAGGAGATCCTCGACACCATGGGCATGCTGCCCGCCGGCACCAAGGTGCCGGACGGCATGACCGCCCGGTCGTTCCTCGCCGCCCATTTCCGCCAGACGCTGGGCAAGGACCGCGGCATCGACCTGTCGACCCGCTCGGACAGCGAGATGCTGGACTCGATCGAATACCACCTGTTCCCCAACATGTTCCTGTTCCCGGGCGTGTCGCTGCCCATGGTCTACCGGTTCCGGCCCAACGGCATGGATCCGGACAGCGCCATCTTCGACCTGCTGTTCCTCGAGGAGCTGGCGCCCGGCCAGCAGCGGCCCGAAGCGCCCGAGCCCTACAAGATCGACATCGGCACGTCCTACGAGACCGTGCCGGGCATCGGTCCGTTCCTCGGCCATGTCTACGACCAGGACACCGGCAACCTGGAGATGCAGCAGAAGGGCTTCAAGTCGGCCCGGAAGAAGGCGCAGACCCTCGGCAACTACCAGGAAATCCGCGTCCGCCGGCTGCACAAGACCTTGGACAGCTACCTGAACGCCTAGAGCAGCCGCGCTCTTCGAGCGCGAAAAAGCTGCTCTAGTTCTTGAGAGCGGGTCATCTTGTCCCGCTCCGGATGAACAATCCGGAGCGGGGATGACCTGAGCTGTCCCGCCCAGTAACAAGGGCTGGCAATCCCCCGCGCGCCCGGCGTAAAGTCGGGCGCGACCTTTTTTGGGGAAACGACGGCGCCCGATCGCGGGTCGCCTCAGGGAGAAGACAAGATGGCATGGGAATTTGAAACCGATCCGGCATTCCAGAAGGAACTCGACTGGATCGCGGATTTCGTGAAGCACGAGATCGAGCCGCTTGAGTACGTCATCAAGCATCCGAACGACATGAAGGATCCGCTCCGCAACAAGCTGATCAAGCCGCTGCAGGCCGAGGTCAAGAAGCGCAAGTTGTGGGCCTGCCACCTGGGCCCGGACCTGGGCGGCCAGGGTTATGGCCAGGTCAAGCTGGGTCTGATGAACGAGATCCTCGGCCGCGCCAAGTTCGCGCCGATCATCTTCGGTGCCCAGGCGCCCGACACCGGCAACTCGGAGATTCTCGCCCATTTCGGTACGCCGGAGCAGAAGAAGAAGTATCTGGAGCCGCTGCTCAACAACGAGATCGTCTCCTGCTACTCAATGACCGAGCCGCAGGGCGGCGCCGACCCGAAGGTGTTCCAGACCCGCGCGGTGCTGGACGGCAACGAGTGGGTGATCAACGGCGAGAAGTGGTTCTCGTCCAACGCCCGCTATGCCGAGTTCCTGATCGTCATGGTGGTGACCGATCCGGAAGCCAAGCCCTATGAGCGGATGTCCATGATCCTGGTGCCGAAGGACACCCCCGGCGTGAACATCCTCCGCAATGTCGGCATCGGCGGCGAGGAAGAGGGCACCCACGCCTATATCCGCTACGAGAATGTCCGCGTGCCGAAGGAGAACCTGCTGGGCGAGCGCGGCAAGGCGTTCGCGGTGGCGCAGACCCGCCTCGGCGGCGGCCGCATCCACCACGCCATGCGCACCATCGGCAAGGCCCAGCTCGCCTTCGACATGATGTGCGAGCGCGCTCTGTCGCGCGAGACGCAGGGCGAGCTGCTGGCCAACAAGCAGATGGTGCAGGAGAAGATCTCGGACTCGTGGACCGACATCCAGACCTTCCGCCTGCTGGTGCTGCAGACCGCCTGGAAGATCGACCGCTACAAGGACTACATGATGGTCCGCAAGGACATCGCCGCGGTGAAGGCGATGATGCCGCGCGTGCTGCACGACGTGGCTGCCCGCGCCCTGCAGGTGCACGGCTCGCTCGGCGTGTCGGGCGAGATGCCGTTCTCGTACCTGATCACCGAGAGCTTCCACATGGGTCTGGCCGACGGTCCGACCGAGGTCCACAAGGTCACCGTCGCCCGCCAGATCCTGCGCGAGTACAACGGCACCAACGGCATGTTCCCGACCGCCCACATCCCGGCCAAGCGCGCCGAGGCGCTGAGCCGTTACGCCGACGTGATCGAGCGGGAAGTCGAGCACGTCTAGGTTAGAGAGGCGGACACAACGCCCCTCACCCTGGCCCTCTCCCAAAGGGAGAGGGAACACCGCCTGAACCCTCTCCCGCTGGGAGAGGGAGGGACCCGCGAAGCGGGAGGGTGAGGGGCGTTATCTCCGCGCCGCGAAAACGGGGAGACTTCGATGACCCAAATGCCGGCGATTACGCTCGTCGCCACGCCGGGCCGCCGCGCCAGGATGGTGGAGCTGTGCCAGGAGGCCGAGAAGCGCGGCTTCACCGGCATCTACGTCCCCAGCCTCGCGGCCGCGACCCAGTTCTGCCAGTCGGTGCTGGAGGCGACCTCGACCATCGAGGTGGCGACCCCGATCCAGCCGATCTACTACATCAACCCGCGCGAGATGGCGCGCATCGCCAACTATCTGCACGAGGTCGGCAACGGCCGGTTCCGCCTCGGTATCGGCGTCAGCCACGAGGTGTCGCGCGTCCAGTTCGGCGTCGAGGGCCGCAACCAGCCGGTCTCGGACATGCGCGAGTATGTGGCCGCCATGCGCGCGGCCGAGAAGGATTCCGGGCCGCTGCCGCCGGTAATCCTGGCCACCCTGCGCTCGAAGATGCTGGCGCTCGCCGCCGAGGTGGCGCAGGGCGCCGTCTGGGCCAACGCGGCGCGCAGCTACACGCCCACCCAGATCGCCGAGATCCCGCAGTCGGCCCGCATGGCTGGCTTTACCACGGCGGTGATGATCCCGACCGTGATCACCGACGACAAGGAAGCCGCCAGGGAAATCCACCGCCGGACGCTGCGCATGTACCTGACCCTGCCGAACTACCGCAACTACTGGAAGGCGGCGGGCTACCAGGCCGAGATGGAAGCGGTCGAGAAGGCGCTGGCCGAGGGCAGGGGCGACGAGATCGCGAAAATCGCCGGTGACCGCTGGCTGACCGACGTCACCCTGTTCGGCAGCGCCGCCGAGGTGCGCGACGGCGTGCAGGCCTGGCGCGAGGCCGGCATCACCACGCCGATCCTGGTGCCGTCGTCGGTGTCGGGCGGCATGGTCAAGGCGGCCGAGGAACTGTTCCAGGCGTTCGCCTGAAGGTGAGAGACGTACAATGAGCGAATTGAAAGTATCCCAGGGCGAAACCGTCGATGTCGCCGAGCGCCACCGCTTCGATGCGAAGAAGCTCGAGCGCTACATGGAGGAGCATGTCGAGGGCTTCCGCGGCCCGCTGACCGTCGGCCAGTTCGCCGGCGGCCAGTCCAATCCCACCTACCGGCTCGACGCGCCGTCCGGCTCCTATGTCATGCGCCGCAAGCCGCCGGGGAAGCTGCTGCCGTCGGCCCACGCCGTCGACCGCGAGTTCCGGGTGATCAAGGCGCTCAACCAGACCGATTTCCCGGTGCCGCGCGCCTATGTGCTGTGCGAGGACGAGAGCATCACCGGCACGCCGTTCTACATCATGAGCTTCATGCCCGGCCGGGTGTTCTGGGACCCGAGCATGCCCGACGTGTCGAAGTCGGACCGCTCGAAGATGTTCGACAGCATGAACGAGACGCTGGCCAAGCTGCACTCCTACGACCCGGTGAAGCTGGGCCTGGAGGATTACGGCCGCCCGGGCAACTACTTCGCCCGGCAGATCTCGCGCTGGTCGAAGCAGTACGTGGCCTCGGAGACCCAGACCATCGAGTCTATGAACAAGCTGATGGAGTGGCTGCCCGCCAACATCCCGGCGGGCGACGAGACCACCATCGTCCACGGCGACTATGCGCCCCACAACATCATGTTCCACCCGACCGAGCCCAGGGTGATGGCGGTGCTCGACTGGGAGATCAGCACGCTCGGCCATCCGCTGGGCGACCTGACCTACAACACGCTGGGCTGGTACGCGCCCAGGCCGCAATCGGGCCGGCCGAACCTTTCGGGCGTCGACCTGAAGGCGCTGGGCATTCCGACGTTCGACGAGTACGTCGCCCTCTACTGCGCGCGCGCCGGCCGCCCGCCGCTGGAGAACGTCCACTTCTACAAGGCGTACAACCTGTTCCGCCTGGCGGCGATCGTGCAGGGGATCGTCGGCCGCGCCCGCGACGGCACGGCCAACGACCCGAACGCCGCCGCCAACGCCGCCCGCGTCGGCCCCATGGGCGACGCCGGCTGGGAAGAAGCCAAGAAGGCCGGCGCGGCCGGGTAAGGGTTCGGGGCCACCATCAATTTTACCGTGTCCCTGAGCTTCGAGGGGCCTTGCACCAGCGCCCGTGCAAAGGCCCTTCGACA
>JBKJNE010000401.1:0-5234 GCA_046596015.1 Alphaproteobacteria bacterium | reverse complement strand
GATGACGCCGTGCTTGCTGGCCGCGTAGGTGGCGTTGCCCGCCAGGCTGTTGGTGCCCGCGATCGAGGCGGTGTTGACGATCACGCCGGCCTTTTTCGGCAGCATGATCCGCAGCTCGTGCCTGATGCCGTAGAACACGCCGTCCAGGTTGGTGCGGATCGTGTCGTGATAGCCCATGGTGCCATCGAGCGGCACGTCGATGAACGGCGAGAACGGTCCCTCGATGCCGGCGTTGTTGTGGGCGATGTCGATGCCGCCATGGGCCGCGAACGTCGCGTCCACCAGCCTGGCGACCTGCGCTTCCTCGCGCACGTCGGCCTGGATGTAGGTGCATTTGCCACCCTTGGCGCGGATCGCGGCCTCGGTCTCCTTGCCCAGCGCCTCGCGCCGGCCGCAGATCACCACGTTGGCCCCTCGGCGGCGAAGGCGTGCGCGGTCGCCGCGCCGATGCCCGACGTGCCGCCGGTGATCAGCACCGTCTTGCCGCTGAAGCGGCCTTTCGGCGCCTCGGCGCGGGCCGCGCCGGCCGCCAGCGTGGCTGTCGCCGCCGCCGCGACGGCCGCACCCTTCAACAGATCGCGCCTTCCCAAATCGTTGCCGTTCATCCCGCATCTCCCCGTTTTGCGTGTCGCAGCGGATGATAGGAGGCATCGCGGCGGATCGCCATCGCCGTTGCTGAATTCTGAATCGGCTTTTTCACCTTCATACGTGCTTGTCCAGCGGTCGCGCGTTGCGCTAGCATTCGCCTTGACCTGGGCATCGCCACTGGGTGCGATGCGATATGGCTGGGGAGAGCACATGTCGGCCGTCGAAGAAATGATCAATGAGCGCCTGAAGAACGACATCGACCCGCGCGAGTTCGACAAGCCCGAATTCCAGCGCGACCCGTTCCCGCTCTACAAGCGCCTGCGGGACCATCACCCGGTGTATCACGACCGCTTCCACAACAGGTGGGTGATCACCCGCTACTGGGACGTGGACGCCGTGTTCCAGAACAGCGAGGCGTATACCCGCGGCATCTACGACGAGGATGGACCCTACCAGTTCGGCTCGCGTCACGTGTTCGGCCCGAACATCCTGGAATATGGCCGCGGCGACCGGCATCGCTGGCTGCGCAACGTCATCGCCGGCCAGTTCGTCGGCCAGAAGCTGAACGACTTCCTGCCGGTGATCGACATGATCGCCCGCGAGCTGATCGACAAGTTCCGCAAGGACGGCGAGGTCGAGCTGGTCACCCAGTTCAGCCACCAGTTCCCGATCCGCGTGATCTCCAACATGCTGGGCCTGCCGCGCGAGGACGAGAACATGTTCGTCGGCTGGTACCAGGCGCTGATCGCCGGCCTCGGCTTCGGCGGCGTGCATCTGGCGCGCGGCATCGCCGCCCGCAACGAGATGTGGGAGTACCTGGAGCCGCTGATCAACGAACGCAGCAAGAATCCCGGCGAGGACCTGCTGTCGCGGATCATCGCGGCCGAGCTCGACGGCGTGAAGATGGACATGGACGAGATCAAGGGCTTCGTCGCCCTGCTGCTCGCCGCCGGTGGCGACACCACCGACAAGGCCATCGCCAACATGATGTATCACATGATGTGCACTCGACCTGACCAGTTCGACCGGGTGAAGACGAACCCCGAGCTGTGGGAGAACGTGTTCACCGAGATGATGCGCTACGACCCGGTGGTGCACACCCAGGGCCGCCGGACCGTCAACGAGATGGCGCTGTATGACGAGGTGATTCCGAAGGGCGCCATGGTGCTCATCTACCTCGGCGCCGGCAACCGCGACGAGCGGGTGTTCAAGGATCCGGATACGTTCGACGCGTTCCGGGACGACCTGCACATGGGACGCGAGAACCGCTCGGGCCGCTACAAGGACGGCAAGCCGGGTCATCTCGGCTTCGGCATGGGCCAGCATTTCTGCATGGGCTACGCCATGGCCCGCCAGGAAGCCGTGCTGGCCTGCGCCTACTTCGCCAACTCGCTGAAGAATATCCGGCCCAAGTTCAAGGAACACGCAGGCATCTTCTCGCCTAACATCGACTCCGGCGGCTTCCGGTCGCCGGCCGAGCTGTGGCTGGAATTCGATCCCGAGTGACCGCCATGAAGCTCAAGGTCGACTACAAGAAATGCGAGAAGGCGGGCGAGTGCTATTACAACCACAACGTCCTGTTCGAGCGTACCGATAACGGATTCCCCAAGATTCTCGTGGAGAATCTGACGACTGACGCCCTGGTTCACGAGGCCAGGGAAGCCATCGAGGTTTGCCCCACCGGGGCGATCACCATTGAGGAGTAGGCGTCAGCCGACGGCGGTAAATCCGCCGCCGGCCGGCCCCGCCCGATCATTTCGCAGGCGTGGCGTTGGGCGTGCCCGCCGCGCCTATGTAGACGACGAGCAGGGCGACCGGCTCGGTGCCCTTGTTCATGCCTTTGTGCGGGATGTGCCGGGCTTCCATGATAGCCTCGCCCTGCTTGAACACCTTGGTGCCATGGCTGCCGTAATCCACCGTCACCACGCCCTGCAGCACATAGGCGTACATGGGAACCTCGTGCCGGTGAAGCTGGCCTTCGCCGCCCGGCTGGATCGTGACGATGGCGGACGTAATCTTCGGCTTGCCCGCCGGATAGGCTATCGGCTGCCCCAACACGTCGGTGCCTGTTGCCAGCAATTCCTTGGCGGGATATCCGAGTTCCTCGACTGCGTGCGCGCTTGCGGCGAACACGATCGCGGTACTTGCCGCGACCATCACCAGTGTCGGCTTCATGCCTTGCCCCTCCAGTCGTTCAACCGCAGCTTCGGCCGAAACGACTGTCGGGAAAAGGCTTTTAGTCCCCCATCTTCTTGTGGAGCTGCGGATCTTCGCCCTTCGATCGCGCCTTGCCCGCGCGTTCGGCTTTCATCAGCTCGTCGCGCTCGCTGCCGTCGAGCGCCTTCTCGGCGTCCTTGGCGGCCTTGTCGACCTTGCCGGACTTGGCGAACGCTTCCGCCGCCTCGTTGTACTTGCGGGCGCTCTCCTTGTCGCCTTCGCCCTGGTTCTTCGGCTTGTCCATCGGTCTCTCCGGTGCTGGAATGGGGTGTCCCCTGCAAACGGGCGGGACGGCGGACAGTTCCCCGGTCAATGGAACAGACCGCTGCGACGGCGCGTTGGGGGAAACTCATTGGCGCTTGGGGAAGGGTGGCTGGATACCAGTCGCATCGACCTCAGCGCTTCCCCTGCAATGGATTACGGTATGGTGATGTTGTTGAAGAGACTCCGCTACTACTGCGATCTGGACGACGACACCTCGCGGCCGCTGCTTGACATGCCTGGTCGCGTCATGGAGGCGCCGCGCGGCACCGACCTGATCGTCGCGGGCGATGCGCCGACCCACGGCTTCGTTGTCGAGACCGGCTGGGCGATCCGCTACACGCTGCTGTCGGATGGCCGCCGCCAGGTGCTCAACGTGCTGATGCCGGGAGACATCTTCGACCTCCAGGTGTTCATCGCCGCCGAAGCCGACCATTCCGTGACCGCCATCACCGACATGACGCTGAAGACCTTCAAGGCCGAGGATCTGCTCAACCTTTTCAACCTGTCGGGCCGGCTGGCGCAGGCGCTGTGGTGGGCGTCGGTGCAGGAAGAAGCCATGCTCCGGGAGCAGATCGTCCGCAACGGCCGCCGCAATGCCGCAGAGCGCATCGCGCATTTCCTGCTCGAGCTGCACCGGCGCGCGCTGGTCGTCGGAGAAGGCAGCGGCGACGGTTTCCGGCTACCGATGACCCAGACGCTGATCGGCGACGCGCTCGGCTTGACGTCGATCCACGTCAACCGGATCCTGAAGCGGTTCCGCGACGAGGGCATGATCAGGCGCACGGGCCAGTGGATCGAACTGACCGACATCAACGCCCTGGTCGAGCTGTGCGACTTCGATCCCTCCTACCTGCATCTCGACGCCTATCCCCGGCGGCTGAAGTTCAGGAGCGGCAACGGCAAATAGTCGGATGCGGGCTAATCCAGGTTAGCCCGCGCGGCTTCCGCCACCACTAAACTTGCGGCGAGTAAGATTCCCGGTGCGAAGGCACGGGGTGGCCACGGGCATTCCGACGAGGTCACAGGCCCATCCAATCGGGCGCGGCGCTCATTCGCGCCCGTTGCGCAAAGGACTATGTGATCGATGCAATCTGTGGATGGGGCGGATGAGGCGCCCCCGCTGACCGACGCCGAATTCGAGCTGCAGCTCAGGGACGTGATTCCGCACTTGCGGGCGTTCGCGCGTAGCCTTGCCGGCGCCGCCGACCGCGGGGACGATCTGGTGCAGGACGCCATGTTCAACGCCTGGCGCGCGCGCGCCCGGTTCCGTGCAGGCACCAACTTCAGAGCCTGGATGTTCGTGATCGTGCGCAACCTGTTCCTCTCGGGCATACGCCGCGCGCGGTTTACCGGCGAGTGGGACGAGAGCCTCGCGGAGCGGACGCTGGCGACGGCGGCGTCGCAGGAACACCATCTCTCGCTCGACGACGTGCGGCGGGCGCTGATGCATCTGACGCCGTCGCGGCGCGACGCGCTGATCCTCGTTGGGGCGGGAGGCTTTTCCTATGAGGAAACCGCCCAGCTTTGCGGTTGCCCGGTCGGCACCATCAAGAGCCGGGTGGCGCGGGCGCGCACGGAAATGGAGCAGTTGATGGCGGGCGGCCTGCAGCCGCGCAAGCGGCGGGGACCGAAGAGTCGGACGGTCGAGGACCTCATGGACGAGATCGAACGCCTGGGTGGTTAGGCGGGGGCGCGAGGAACCTTTCGGCGCCGGATCGTGTTAGTCCACTGTACCTTCGAGCGGGAACGCCCATGACCGGAAAACAAGCGATGCACGGCCTCATGCTGGTGTGTGCGGCGGCTCTCCTGGGGGCGGCGGAGCCGGCACGCGCCGCCGAGGCGCTGGCGTCCAATCCCGCGGCCATCATCCCCGACGCCGCTGCAGCCGGCAGCGAGCAGCCGATCGCTACCGTCGAAGGCGGGAACCTGATTGGCCGCGACGTCACCGCCGCCCGCGACCAGACCGTCGGCGAGATCGAAAGCGTCTATGTGGACGCCAAGGGCAATGTGAAGCAGATCATCGTCACCAGCGGCGGCGAACGGAGCGTGGCGATCGACTGGAAGGACGTGATGGTGTCGGACAACGGGAAAAAGATTGCCGTCAACACCACCGCGGATCAACTGATGAACATGCCCGCGTACAGCTACGCCAAGCCGGAGCAGCA
>JBKJNE010000276.1:0-2835 GCA_046596015.1 Alphaproteobacteria bacterium | reverse complement strand
GTGAGGCTCTGATCCGATCCGATCGGCACCTATTCTTGGGCATGACGCGATATCGGCGTTGGGCGCCCAATGGGCCGAGTTTGTTGGGGTGGTGGCCGCGATGAAGCGCGTGAACATCCTTTGGACCGTTCTGGGCCTTGTCGCCGGGCTGGCTGTCGGAGCTTGGCTGGCGGGCGCTTCCATCCAGTCGCCGGCTGAACTCGCCGCCCGCACGGCACCGCCGCAGCCTTCGCCGATCCTCGTGCCGATCGAGCAGCGTGTTCTAAGCACCGACATCATTACCCGCGGCACGGTTCGCTTCGGCCGACCGCAATCGATCACGATCGCGCCTTCATTGCTCAAGGGCGGCAACGGGCTCATCGCCACGCTGCCCGCTCTCAACGCACCATTCCAGGAGGGCGACGTGATGTTGACCGCCTCAGGCAGGCCGGTATTCCTGATGCAGGGACCCAACCCCGCCTATCGCGACATGTCGCCCGGTGTGGCAGGCGCCGATGTGCGTCAGCTCAAGGCGGCACTGGCGCGGCTGGGATTCGCGCCGGCGAGCACGGACGCCATTTACGATGCCTCGACGGCCGACGCGGTTGGCCGTTTCTATCGCGCCCATGGCTGGGAGCCGTTTGGCGCCACCCGCGAACAGGTGGCAGCCTTGCGTGCCGCCGAACGCGATTGGGCCGATGCTGCGCGGGCACAATTGGCTGCCGAGACTGCGTTGGCAGGTGCCATCCAATCGGTCGCCACCGCCCGTGCTCTGGCCGAGCAGAACAACCGACAGGCCGGGTTGGACAGCGCGGCCCGCGGCGAGGATCGCCGCCGCCTGGCCCAGCCGCGTCCGGCCGGCTCGGAGGTGGTCGACACCGAACGGGCCCGCGCGGAACACGCGCTGCGGTCAGCCGATGCCGACCTTGCGGCACTGATCGCCGAGCACGCGATCGTCGCGCTAGACCCGCGTCAAACCGAAACCGCGCGCGGCGCGGCGCTGGCAAAGCTGGAACTGGCCCGCGCCGCGCGGCGCAAGGTGCTGCTGGAGGGCGAGCAGGCGATCCAGACCGCCGAGCGCGACGCCGGCCTGACTGCCCAACGCGTGCTCCATTCCGACGCCACTGTGCGTTCGGTACGGCTTGAGGGCGAGCGCACGGTTCGCGCCGCGCTCGACCAGCAAAGGCTGGCCGAGTTCGACCACCGTGTCACCAGCGAGCGCGCCATTCAGCTCGCAACCGACCTTGCCGAGGCGCGCAGAAAGATCGGGGTGCAGGTACCGGCCGATGAGATGGTTTTTCTGCCGGCGCTCCCGGTGCGCGTGCACGAGGTGACCGCCACTGTCGCCGCGGCGGCGTCAGGACCTGTCCTGAGTGTCACCGACAACCAACTCACCGTCGACGCATTCGTGCCCGTGGAGACGGCGGGGCTGATACGCCCCGGCATGGCGGCGTCGATTGACGAGCAGACGCTCGGGATCAAGGCCGCCGGCACGGTCGAGATGGTGGCCGATACACCTGGCACATTGGGGGCCGACGCGTTCAACGTCTACATCGCCATCAAGGTGGCGGGCGGCCAGATCCAGCGCGGCGGCATTCCGGTGCGCGTCACCATCCCGCTCGAAGCGTCCAAGGGGGCAGTGATCGCCGTGCCGGTCAGCGCGGTCTCGCTGTCGGCCGATGGCACGTCGCGCATCCAGGTGGAACGCGGCGGCGCGCTCGAATTCGTCACGGTGCGCCCGGGTCTTGCCGCTGGCGGGTTCGTGGAGGTGGTGCCCAAGGAGGGCCAACTCGTGGCCGGTCAGCTCGTGGTCGTCGGCTACAAGACGCCCGAGGCGGGGCTGTAGCGATGGGCCCGCACGAGGTGCTCGCCCTGTCCACCGCCACTGCGCCGCCGCAGCCCGCCGCCGACATGGTTCTCGACCTGCGCCGCGTGACCAAGCAATTTGGCGCGGACCCGGTGGTCAACGCCCTGGTGGATGTCGATCTCACATTACGTCGCGGCGAATGGCTGTCCATCACCGGGCCGTCGGGGTCGGGCAAGTCGACCCTGCTGAACGTAATCGGCTGCCTCGATCGCCCGACCAGCGGCCAGTACCTGTTCGACGGCATCGAGACCACGACCTTCATCGAGGCCGAGCGGGCCGGGCTGCGCAGCCGGCGCATCGGCTTCATCTTCCAATCCTTCCACCTGCTCGCCTATCGCAGCGTGCTGGAGAACGTGATGCTCGCCGAGGTCTATCGCCAGCAGAGCCATCGCGACCGCGAGGCCCGCGCGCGCGAGCAGTTGCGCCGTGTGGGGCTGGAAGACCGCGTCGATTTCATGCCGCAGAAGCTCTCAGGCGGGCAGCGCCAGCGTGTGGCGATCGCGCGTGCACTGATGGGTTCGCCCAGCCTGCTGCTGTGCGACGAGCCCACCGGCAACCTTGACTCGGAGAACACCGAGAACGTGCTGGCGCTGCTGGAATCGCTCAACGACGAGGGCATGACCATTGCCGTTGTGACCCATGACGAACATGTGGCGGCACGCGGAACGCGGCGGGTCGAGATGAAGGATGGACGGCTCACCCAGAGTACGCGGCCGGTGGCCAAGCGCGCGCTGCACGGCGCCCCCGCTCCCCTGCTCGCCGCTGGCGTGACGCGCTCGGGCATGACCTGGCGTGACCTGCTGGGCGAAGGCCTGGCCGGCATGTTCGCCCGGCCCATGCGCATGGCGCTGACCGTACTGGGCATTGTCATTGGCATGGCGGCGCTGGTCGCGACGATCGGATTGAGCCGCACCGCCGGCAACCGGATCATCGGCCAGTTTGACAGCCTGGCCGCGACCGAACTGTTCATCAGCGCCCGTCCCGGTGCT
>JBKJNE010000268.1:0-10299 GCA_046596015.1 Alphaproteobacteria bacterium | reverse complement strand
TGGAGAATTCCAGGGTGACATGGCCTTCCCATTCGTGCTCGAGCGGCGTGACGTTGACGATGATGCCGCAGCGGGCATAGGTGCTCTTGCCCAGGCAGATCACGAGGATGTCGCGCGGGATGCGGAAATATTCGACCGTGGTGGCGAGGGCGAAGGAATTGGGTGGGATGACGCAGACGTCGCCGGGCCGGTCGACGAAGCTCTGCTTGGAGAATTCCTTGGGGTCGACGATCACCGAATCCACGTTGGTGAACACCTTGAACTCGTCCGACACCCGCGCGTCGTAGCCGTAGGACGACAAACCGTAGGAAATCACGCCCTGGCGCTGCTGCTTCTCGACAAACGGCTCGATCATGCGGTTGGCCAAGGCCTGCTCGCGGATCCAGATGTCGGACATGATGGCCATGGAGAGACTCTTCGGGGTGTGAACGCGCACACCACTTCTAATGGAGCGGGTGGTGTATCTCAACGCCCGCGCGCAGGCGAACGGATTAGCAAGGATCGTCAAGACACCGTTGCTGACTCGGATTGCAACTTGTGACAGGATTTTCGCGGGCAAATCACAATTGAACACTTTTTCGATGGAGTCGGGGCATGGACTGGTTGGCCAAGCTTGCCGTGGGCCTGGTGACGGGATTGCTTGTCTATTTTCTCTATCCGCACGACAAACAGGCCCGGCCCATAACAGCCGCAGCCTTCGGGCTCATCGGCGCGGCGGTCGGTGCGTTCCTGTCGCAGCGGATCGTGGCTCTGGGTGGGCCGTATCTCACACCAGCCAGTCTGGCGACCGCGATGGGCGGCGCCGCGCTGTTCACCTTCGCCTACCTGAACATCTCCAGCTAGTCGGCCGGGCCGGGATCTTCGGAGTCCGGCTTCGGCGTCTGCTTGCGCTGCTGTTCCTTGCGGCGGCGCAGGTTCTCCCTGAGCGCCTCGGCGGCGCGGCGCTGGTGCTCGGCCTTGTTGGCGCCCGGTTTTTCGTCGTCTTTCGTCATTCTTGCGGCTTTCGTGCCCCTTCACGCCGCCGCGTATGGCGGAGTGGTCGATCTCGTTCTTTGTTTCCGGCCATCCCGCGCAGATGGTCCGCATGGACGCGCGCGGAGTACCATATTATGCATGGAACAGCCCGCGCCGGAAAAGGCGCGGCACAGGGAGAAGCTGATGACGCCTTCACCGCGGCGCTGGGCGGGATGGATGGCGGCCGCTCTGGCCGGCCTGCTGCTGGCCGCGCCGTCGGCCGCCGCGCCGGTCAGGACCGAGAACGCCCAGGCCGAGCTGGTTGCCGACGTGGCTTCCGTCGCGCCGGGTGAGCCGTTCCATGTGGCGCTGAAGCTGACCCCGCGCGACCACTGGCACACCTATTGGCGCAATCCCGGCGATTCGGGGCTCGCCACATCGCTCGAATGGACTCTGCCGCCCGGCTTTGCCGCCGGCGGTATCGACTGGCCGGCGCCCAAGGCGCTGCCGTTCGGGCCGCTCACCAACTACGGCTATGACGCCGAGCACTGGTTGCTGGTGACGGTGACGCCGCCCGCCGAGGCGCCCATGGGCGACGTGACGCTGAAGGCCCGCGCCGACTGGCTGGTCTGCGAGGAGATCTGCATTCCCGAAGGCGCCGACCTCGAACTGACGCTGCCGGTGGCGAAGGAGGCGGTGCGTGACCCGCTGCATACCGCCGGATTCAAGAAGGCGCGCGAGGCATTGCCGGTGCCGTTCCCCGGCAATGCCCAGTTCCGCGTTGACGGCAAAACCCTGGCGCTTCGATTCACCGGTGCCGGCGGCGGCGCGCTGCGGTTCTTCCCGTTCGCCGACACATTGATCAACAACAGCGCCAGGCAGGTAGAAACCGCCGATGGCGAGGCACGCGTCCTCGCCGTTCCGGTGGGCAGCGGCAAGGCCGACGCGACCGTCGATGGCGTGCTGACTGTCGGCGACAAGGCTTACTCGGTCAGCGCGGCGGCGGGGGCGTTCGCCGCACCGGCGGCCGCGGGAACCGACGCCCCCGGCGCGGCGACCGGCGCCGGGGGCGCGGCGGGCGGCCTCGCGCAGATACCGTTGTGGCAGGCCGTGCTGTTCGCCTTTCTCGGCGGCGTGCTGCTCAACCTGATGCCGTGCGTGTTCCCGGTGCTGTCGCTGAAGGCGCTCGCCATCGTGAAGGCGTCGGGCCTGTCGCTTCGCGAGAAGCGGATGGAAGGCCTGCTTTATACGGCCGGCGTCATGGTGAGCTTCCTGGCGCTGGCCGGCGCGCTGCTGGCGTTCCGCGCGGGCGGCGTCGCGGTGGGCTGGGGCTTCCAGCTCCAGTCGCCGGAGGTGGTGGCGGTGCTGGCGGTGATCCTGTTCGCGGTCGGCCTGTCGCTGTCGGGTTATTTCGAGCTGGCCGGCAGCTTCACGGGGCTGGGGCAGGGGCTGGTCGACCGGGGCGGCGCCGTCGGCGCGTTCGCGACCGGCGTGCTCGCCACCATCGTGGCGACGCCCTGCACCGCGCCGTTCATGGCTTCGGCGCTGGGCGCCGCACTGCTGCTGCCGCCGCTGGCGTCGCTGCTGATCTTCGCCGCGCTGGGCTTCGGGCTGGCGTTCCCCATGCTGCTGATCAGCGAGGTGCCGGCTATCGGCCGCCTTTTGCCGCGGCCGGGTCCGTGGATGGACCGGTTCCGCCAGTTCCTGGCGTTTCCCGTCTACGCCACGGTGATCTGGCTGGTGACCGTGCTGGGCCAGCAGGCGGGAATTACCGCCGTGGCCGCGCTCCTCGGCATCCTGGTGCTGGTGGTGTTCGCCATCTGGCTGTGGCGGATCGCGCGCGGCGCACACGGCTTCGGCAAGGCGTTCAGCCATGGGCTGGCAGTCGTCGCGCTGGCGGCCTGCGTCTGGCTGGTCTGGTACGCGGGCGGGCAGGATGCGCCGTCCGCCGGTGCCGAGGGCGGCGTGCTGGCCGCCGAGCCATACGACCAGACCAGGCTGGAGGCGTACCGCGCCGCGGGCGAACCGGTGTTCGTCAACCTCACGGCGGCCTGGTGCATCACCTGCCTCGCCAACGAGCGGGTCGCGCTGTCCACCGATGCGGTGGCCGCCGAGTTCCGCGGCAAGGGCATCCGCTACATGAAGGGTGACTGGACGCGCCGCGATCCCCAGATTACCAAAATATTGACAAACTATGGCCGGAGCGGCGTGCCGCTCTATCTGTATTTTGCGCCTGGTAGCGCCCAGGCCGTCGTGCTGCCGCAGTTGCTCACGCCGGACATCGTGCTGGACGCCATCGGCCAGGCCGACGGGTAGGATTCTTCAACTCAGGGAGTGTGCGATGATCGGACGACTTTCCGCGGCGCTGGTCGGGGGATTGGCGCTTTGCGTGGTGGCGGCTTCGGCGCAGGCGGCGCCGGAGATCGGCCAGCCGGCGCCGGCGTTCTCGGGCAAGGATGCGGCCGGCAAGACCGTCAGCCTCAGCGACTATGCGGGCAAGACGGTGGTGCTGGAATGGACCAACCACGAATGCCCGTTCGTGAAGAAGCACTACGAAAGCGGCAACATGCAGTCGCTTCAGAAGGAGATGACCGGCAAGGGCGTGGTGTGGCTGACGGTGGTCTCATCGGCGCCGGGCAAGCAGGGGCATGTGTCGGCGGCGCAGGCGAACGAGCTGACCAGGTCCCGCGATGCAGCGCCGTCGGACGTGATCCTGGACGAGGACGGCAAGATCGGTATGGCCTATGGCGCGACCGCGACGCCGCAGATGGTGGTGATCACGCCGAAACAGACCGTGGCCTATATGGGCGCCATCGACAGCATTCCCTCGGCCAAGCCGTCGGACATCCCGAAGGCCGACAACTACGTGCGCGCGGCCTATGACGCGGTCGCCGCCGGCAAGCCGGTGCAGGTGGCCCAGACCAAGGCCTATGGCTGCTCGGTGAAGTACCAGTAAGAAGGTGAGAGCGGGCGTTTTCGCGGCCGGCCGGCACGGCGCGCCGGCCGGCCGGGCACGCGAACGGCGTCCACCTGAAACCGCTTGCAACCGCCCGGTTTCCTTGGCATAAGCCCTCCCGCTGCTGCTGTAGCTCAGTGGTAGAGCACTCCCTTGGTAAGGGAGAGGTCGACAGTTCAATCCTGTCCAGCAGCACCAGTTTCCTCCAGATACTCCAGAGGCTTGACGCAGCGGCTAATTCAGCACTCGCGACGCCGGCTGGCCGTCCTTCGTGGCTGCCGTATCGCCGGCGAGGGCGCCGAGATCCAGATCCCAGCCGGCCTTCTGGGCGGCGTTGCGGATCAGCCGGGCCATGGAGTGGAGCAGCACGTCGTCGAGCGCCATGGTCACTGGCCGCCCGTCCTTGGCCATGAACGCGACCTGGTTGGGCCCCTTCGGATTGTCGATGCGCTTGATGCGGCCCTCGGTGATCAGCACCGGCGCCTCGCCGAAGTACTGGCTGACCACCCTGTCCTTGTCGTACTTGTCGGTGAACTTGCTGGAGGCGAGCGCCTTCTCGTGCTGGAAGCGGACGATGCTCTTGCGGGCCGCGTCCGACTGCTGTGCGGCCGCCTCGGGCGTCGATTCGGCCAGCTTCACCAGGTTAGGCCACAGCAACCGCACGAAGCGCCTGGTGAGCAGCATGCGGAACTCCTTGCCGTCCTTCGAGATGATGGACATCAGCAGCCGGTCTTCCGGCGGGTCGAACTCGACCCGCATCTGGTGAATCGTGGACATGAAGCCTTTCCGTCGTTCGCCCGCACAATGGCGGCAAACGCCGCGTTCGTAAACCGTCAGGCGTTGGTTGGCGCGCGGTAACAATCTACGCCTGGCGCTGGCCCTGGCAGTGTCGCGCAATCCGCCGCGCCGGCGTGGGGGCGGATGCGGCGGGCGGCAAGGGCGGCCTGATTTTCCCGGGCGGGACGGCGAGGGCCGTTCCGCCTCACGCCTCCGGCAGCGGGAATGTCTCCAGATAGATCAGGTAGTCCTCCTCTACGTCGATTTGCAGCGCGCCGAGGATGCGGACGACGCCGTTATAGGTGGCGATCGCCAGGATCAGGTCGATCAGTCGCTCGGTGCCGAGTTCGTCCTGCAACAGCGCGAACGTGCCATCGGAGATCGTCAGGTCGGACGTCATCTCGCGGGCCGCTCGGATGACGGCGCTCGACAGCGGGTCGAGGGTCGACGGCCTTCCCGCCGTCTCATCGGCAATGGCCCGGATGTCGTCCTCGCTGACGCCCATGTCCATGCCGATCTTCACATGGTGCGAGTACTCGTAGGGCGACCGGGTCAGGTAGCCGACCTGGATGATCGCCATCTCGCTGAGCCGGGAATCCAGCGTGCTGCCATGCCTGATATAATTGCCCAATGCGCCGAACTTGCGCGCCGCCTTGGGGCTGTGCGCCAGCGCCCGCGTGACGTTGATGCTGCGGTTCAGCAGCTCCTGGTATTCTGCCGGCAGGTCATGCTTGTCCAGATACGGTACACGGGCCATGGCGTTCTCCCATTGACGTCGGCTTGACGGATTATACGTAGAACCCATATTATCCGTGGAACTCTTGGAGACATCTCTAAATGACTCGTACCACGGCAATGCAATTCCAGCGGAAATTCGGTGATTTCCAGCATAGGGCCATGCGTGAGCCCGTGGAAATAACGCGTCACGGGCGGCGGGAACTGGTGCTGATGTCGGCCGATCACTATGACTGGCTGATCGCGGCGGCGCGGCGCAGCGGGACGACGGATCAGGCCCCGGGCATCGTGGTCGATGCGGTGCGCCGCGCGGAGATGGACCCGGAGCACGCCGCTCTCGATGAACTGTTGAAATAGCAACTGTGGCGCTTCCCGACCCAACGCCAGGGCTGATCGTCCGCTACGATTACCTCTGGAGTCGTGAGGCGGCTGCCGGACAGGACTACGGCAAGGAGCGGCCCGCATGCCTGGTCGCCGCGTCCGATCCTGCCGCCCTGCCCGTTTCGTGGTGCTGTTGCGAGTCACCCATTCCCGGCCGCATGACGGCGCCGAGGGTGTTGAAATTCCACCCAAGGTCCGGGCTCATCTCGGTCTGGATGACGAACCGTGTTGGGTCATCGTATCGGAATACAACGTGGACAACTGGCCGACGGCCGGTCTCGCGCCTCTCCCCGGCACCGGCGCATTTGCTTACGGCTTTCTGCCTCCCGCCCTATTCACCCGGATCCGGGCGGCGTTCGTAGGATTGGCCGAACGAGGGGCGAGCAGACAGACCCGGCGCTGAGGCGCTTACCTCAACCCAGCGATGTCCAGCACCTTGGTGAGGTCGCGCTCGTCGATCCGGTACCTGGCTGCTTCCGCCACCTTGGGCTTGGCGCAGAAGCCGATGCCGTAGCCGGCGGCCTCGATCATCGGCAGGTCGTTGGCGCCGTCGCCGATCGCGATGACCTGGTCGAGGCCGATGCCCATGTCGGCGGCATAGCGCCTCATGGTCGAGAGCTTGGCGTCGGCGCCCAGGATCGGCTCGGCGACCGTGCCGTCGAGCATGCCGTTCTGGACCCCCAGCGTATTGGCGTGGTCGGCGTCGAAGCCGGCGGCTTCGGCGATGCGGCTGGTGAAGAAGGTAAACCCGCCCGACACCAGGATGCACTTGATGCCTTTGGCGTGCAGCGCGTCGGTCATCTCGCGCTCACCCTTGGTCAGGCGGATGCGGCTGTCATAGACTTCCTGCAGCGCGCCTTCGGGCAGGCCCTTGAGCATGCCGACCCGCTCGCGGAGCGCGGCCTCGAAGTCGAGTTCGCCGCGCATCGCCCGTTCGGTAATGGCGGCGACCTTGTCCTTGATACCGACGGCGTCAGCCAGTTCGTCGATGCATTCGTTTTCGATGATCGTGGAGTCCATGTCCGCGATCAGCAGGCGGACAGACACTATGCCACCGGCTTGTTCTCGATCACGAGACCCGAGCCCTTCACGGCGCCGTTGGCGACCTCGATGGCCTTGTCGCCCTCGATGCCGTCATAGCGCAGCTCGGCCTGGACGTTCTTGGTGATCCATCGGGGCTTCAGGCCCGATGCGCCGGCACGCAGCAGGGCGGCGGAAACCAGTTCCAGGTGCACGGGCGTCAGCCGGGCGATGCCCGGAGTGGCCTGGAAGGTCATGGTCTTAGACATTGCGATGTCCTCTCCTCTTAAGACGGCGCGCGCCACCGAGCGATTCCCTGCTCTCGTCTTCAGTGGCTTGTCCCCGTTGCAAATTTACCGAAGTATGGTGTGATGACACCCGAGACGCGGCCTCAAGTTATTCTTATTGCCGGGCCGACCGCAAGTGGCAAATCGGCGGTGGCGCTGGTTCTGGCGGACCGCCTGGACGGCGAAATCGTCAACGCCGACAGCATGCAATTATACCGCGAGCTACCGCTGCTCAGCGCCGCCCCAGGCGTCGCCGACAGGGCGCTTGCGCCACATCATCTTTATGGCGTCGCAAGCGTGGCCGAGCCGTTCTCGGTGGCGTCCTGGACTGACCTGGCGGGCGCGGCGATCGACGGTATCCGGGCGCGCGGCAGGACGGCCATCGTCGCCGGCGGCACAGGCCTCTATTTCCGGACCCTGCTCGGCGGTCTGTCCGAGGTGCCGCCCATCGACGATGCGGTCCGCCGCGAGGTGAGGGAACTTGTGCTGGCGTCGGGCGCCGCGGCAGGTCATTCGGCGCTCGCGGCCGAGGATCCGGCCATGGCCAAAAAACTGCGACCCAGCGACGGCCAACGGATCGCGCGGGCGCTGGAGGTGATCCGGTCCACCGGACGATCGCTCTCTGTTTGGCAGGAGACGACTGTCGATGGACCGCTGACGGCGCTGGACCGGCAGGGCGGCGTCGGCAAGTTCGTGCTGCTGCCGCCGCGCGACTGGCTCTATGAACGCTGCGACCGGCGCTTCGACCTGATGATGGAGGCGGGCGCGCTGAACGAGGTCGCCGCGCTGCCGCCGGCCGATGCCAGCCTGACGGCCCTGAAGGCGCTGGGCGTGCCGCAGCTTCGCGCGGCGCTCGCCGGCGAGATGGCCATGGACGAGGCGGTGATCCTGGCCAAGACCGCGACGCGGCAGTACGTCAAGCGGCAGATGACTTGGTTCCGCAACCAGTGCCGCGACTGGATCGTCATAGACGAGAAACAAACGGAAAGAATTATCGATACGATCTTTTCAAAAATTACACGTGATGGGTTGACGGAGTAATAAACTATCAGTAGGGTGCGCGCCTCTCGCTCCGGACCGGGGCGGGGAAAGCGTTGCGCGGCCTGACTCAGGGTGCTATTGGGCCGCGGTTGGATCGCCGCCCCTATCGCGGGCAGGCGCAGGAATGAGGACAGGGCATGCCGCCGGAAGCACAGGGCAACATGATGTCGGGCGCCGAGATGATCATGCGCGCGCTCAAGGAGCAGGGCGTCGATACCATCTTCGGGTATCCGGGCGGCGCCGTGCTGCCGATCTATGACGCGCTGTTCAAGCAGAACCACATCCGCCACATCCTGGTGCGCCAGGAAGGCGGCGCGGTGCACGCCGCGGAAGGCTATGCCCGCTCGACCGGCAAGCCGGGCGTCGTCCTCGTCACCTCGGGTCCGGGCGCGACCAACGCGGTCACCGGCCTGGTCGACGCGCTGATGGATTCGATCCCGATCGTCTGCATCACCGGCCAGGTGCCGACCCACCTGATCGGCTCGGACGCGTTCCAGGAAGCGGACACGGTCGGCATCACCCGCCCGGCGACCAAGCACAATTACCTGGTGAAGAACGTGGCCGACGTGGGCCGGGTCATGCACGAGGCGTTCTACGTGGCGACCAACGGCCGTCCCGGCCCGGTCGTCATCGACATGCCGAAGGACATCCAGGTCGAGACCGGCGTCTATTCGGGCTCACCCAAGACCAAGCACCGAACCTACCAGCCGCAGGTGAAGGGCGACTTGGGTGCCATCAGGCAGGCGGTCGAGCTGATCGCCTCGGCCAAGCGGCCGGTGTTCTACACCGGCGGCGGCGTCATCAATTCGGGTCCGAACGCCTCGCAGCTGCTGCGCGAGTTCGTCCGCATGACCGGCTTTCCGATCACCACCACGCTGATGGGCCTGGGTTCCTATCCGGCCTCGGACAAACAGTGGCTGGGCATGCTGGGCATGCACGGCACCTACGAGGCCAACCTGGCGATGCATGACTGTGACGTCATGATCAACATCGGCGCCCGCTTCGACGACCGCATCACCGGGCGGCTGAACGCCTTCTCGCCGGATTCGAAGAAGATCCACGTCGACATCGACCGGTCGAGCATCAACAAGAACGTGCATGCCGACGTCGCCATCGTCGGTGACGCGGGCCACGTGCTCGAGGACATGATCAAGGTCTGGAAGGCCGGCGTGCACCGTCCGGACAAGCAGGCGCTCGCCGACTGGTGGAAGCAGATCGACACGTGGCGCGGCAAGGACTGCCTGAAATACGAGCCGAGCAAGGATGTGATCATGCCGCAATACGCGCTGCAGCGGCTGCACGCCCTGACCAAGGATAAAAAGCCCTACTTCACCACCGAGGTCGGCCAGCATCAGATGTGGGCGGCCCAGTTCATCGGCTTCGACGAGCCGAACCACTGGATGACCTCGGGCGGCCTGGGGACGATGGGCTACGTCCTGCCGGCCGCCGTCGGCGTGCAGATCGCCCATCCGAACGCGCTGGTCATCGACGTGGCGGGCGAGGCCTCGACCATGATGAACATCCAGGAGTTCAGCACCGCCGTGCAGCACGACGCGCCGATCAAGGTGTTCATCCTCAACAACGAGTACATGGGCATGGTCCGCCAGTGGCAGCAGATCAGCTACGAGGGCCGCTATTCCCACTCCTATTCGGACTCGCTGCCCGACTTCGTCAAGCTGGCCGAGGCCATGCACGGCGTCGGCCTGCGCTGCACCAAGCCCGACGAGGTCGACGGCGTCATCGAGGAGATGATGGCGATCCGCAAGCCGGTCATCGTCGACTGCCAGGTGGCGAAGCTGGAGAACTGCTTCCCCATGGTGCCTTCGGGCGCCGCGCACAACGAGATCCTGCTCAACGCCAGGGACGCGGGCCTCGAACGCGCCGACGACCTGGCGCTCGTCTGACAAGGCTCCATCAAGAAGAGGCCGATCAATGCGCCCCCAACTTCCGATCGAACGGCACACCATGGCCGTGCTCGTCGACAACGAGGCCGGTGTTCTGGCCCGTGTCATCGGCCTGTTCTCCTGGAGCCTTGTTGTGCCTAGACCAGCGCCAGGTCGTCGCTGCGCTCGAGACCCGCGTCCTTGGCGTTCAGCAGGATCTCGTTGTGCGCGGCGCCGGACGGCACCATGGGGAAGCAGTTCTCCA
>JBKJNE010000184.1:0-2891 GCA_046596015.1 Alphaproteobacteria bacterium | reverse complement strand
AGCGGCGCCGTCTCCTTGTGGTAGGTGGCGAGGCGCGAGCGCACCGTGGTCTCGTTGTCGTCGGCGCGGCGCACCATCTCGGTCGAGCCGCACACGTCGCATACGCCCGCGACCCTGGTCGGCTTGAAGGTGTCGTGATAGCCGGCGCCGCACTTGCCGCAGGTGAAGCGGCCGGTGATGCGATCGACCAGCGCCTCGTCGTCGACTTCCATCTGGATCACGTGATCGAGCTTCAGGCCCTTGGTCTCCAGCATGGCGTCGAGCGCCTCGGCCTGGGCCACGTTGCGCGGGAAGCCGTCCAGGATGAAGCCGCGCTTGGCGTCGGGCTGGTCGATGCGGTCCGAGATGATCGACACGACCACCTCGTTCGGCACCAGCTCGCCGCGCTTCATGATGCCGTCGGCGATCTTGCCGATCTCGGTGCCGGCCTTCACGGCGGCGCGCAGCATGTCGCCCGTCGACAGCTGGACCATGCCGTGATGGTCCACGAGACGCTTGGCCTGGGTGCCCTTGCCCGCGCCGGGGGGGCCGAGAAGAATGACGTTCAACCCTTCCTCCCGCGCAGGCGCGACTTCTTGATCAGGCCCTCGTACTGATGGGCCAGCAGGTGCCCGTGGACCTGGGTCACCGTGTCCATGGTGACGTTGACGACGATCAGCAGCGACGTGCCGCCGAAATAGAACGGTACCGAGAACTCGGAGATCAGGATTTCCGGGATCAGGCAGATCACGCAGAGATAGGCGGCGCCCACGACGGTGATCCGTGTCAGCACGTAGTCGATGTACTCAGCCGTCTTCTCGCCCGGCCGGATGCCCGGCAGGAAGCCGCCGTGCTTCTTCAAATTGTCGGCGGTGTCCTGCGGATTGAACACCACGGCCGTATAGAAGAAGCAGAAGAAGATGATCATGCCCAGATAAAGCGCCAGGTACAGCGGTTGGCCGTGCCCCAGCGCGGCGGTCACCGTGGTGAGCCATTCGGGACCGCCCTTGGCCGAGAACTGCGCCACGGTCAGCGGCAGCAGCAGCAGCGAGGACGCGAAGATCGGCGGAATGACGCCCGCGGTGTTGAGCTTCAGCGGCAGGTGCGAGCTGTCGCCCTGGAACACCTTGTTGCCCACCTGGCGTTTCGGATACTGGACGATCAGCCGGCGCTGCGAGCGCTCGACGAAGACGATGACGCCGACGGCGACCACCACCATGACCAGTAGCGCGAACACGAACCAGATGCTGAACTGCTGCTGGTTCCAGCTCAGCTCGAACATCTGCACCACGGCGCGGGGCAGGTTGGCGACGATGCCGGTGAAGATGATCAGCGAGATGCCGTTGCCGACGCCGCGGGCGGTGATCTGCTCGCCCAGCCACATCAGGAACATGGTGCCGCCCAGCAGCGTGGTCACGGTGCTGATATAGAAGAACGGCCCCGAATCGAGCGCCAGGTTCTGCGACGACAGGAACACGGCGATGCCGTAGCCCTGGACGATGGTGAGGCCGACGGTGCCGTAGCGGGTGTACTGGTTCAGCCGCTTGCGGCCGGACTCGCCCTCCTTCTTCAGCTGCGCCAGCGCCGGCGACACGCTGGTCATCAGCTGCACGATGATCGACGCGGAGATGTAGGGCATGATGCCCAGCGCGAAGATCGCCATGCGCTCGATGGAGCCGCCGGCAAACATGTTGAACATGCCGAGCAGGCCACCACCCTGCTGGCTGAACATCTGCGCCAGGGCGACGGGATCGACGCCGGGCAGCGGGATGTAGGTGCCGAGGCGATAGATGATCAGCGCACCCAGCGTGAACCAGATGCGCTTCTTGAGTTCAGTGGCCTTCGAGAAGGCGCTGAGATTGAAGCTTTGTGCGAGTTGTTCGGCAGCCGACGCCATTGGACTTCCCGGTTCCGCGCCTGGGCGCTTTTATTCGGCGCCGTCCGTCGGCGTCGCTCCCGCGACGAAGTGGACCTTGCCACCCGCTTTTTCAACCGCCTCGACCGCCGACTTCGACGCGCCGTTGGCGGTGATCTCGATGGCGGCGGTGATCTCGCCCTTGCCGAGCAGGCGGAAGCCGTCGCGCAGATGCGTCACCACGCCCGCCGCGACCAGCGCCGCGCCGTCGATGGCGCCCGCCTTCAGCTTGCCGGCGTCGATGGCGGCCTGCAGGCGGCCGACGTTGACCGACGCATAGCGCTTGCGGTTGATGCTCTTGAAGCCGCGCTTCGGCAGCCGGCGATGCAGCGGCATCTGGCCGCCTTCATAGCCGTGGATCGCCACGCCCGAGCGCGAGGTCTGACCCTTCACGCCGCGGCCGCCGGTCTTGCCCTTACCCGAGCCGATGCCACGGCCAATGCGCTTGCTGGTCTTGTTCGCGCCGGGATTGTCGCTGATCTGGTTGAGCCGCATCTTGGTATCCTTCCTTCAGGTTCGACGCTTAGACGTCGACCTCTTCCACCTGCACCAGGTGGTGAATCTTATTCACCATGCCGCGCACCGACGGCGTGTCTTCGAGCACGCGGGTGCGGTGCATCTTGTTCAGGCCCAGGCCGACGAGGGTCGCCCGCTGGTCCTTGGTCCGGCGGATCGGGCTGCCGATCTGCGTCACCTTCAACATTTTCTCGGACATCTTCCTGACCTTCCGCTTCGGGCTTTATCAGCCTTCGACAATTTCGCCCATCTGCTCGGGACGGCGGACGAGGATGTCGCCGACCTTCTTGCCGCGCTTGGCGGCCGCCATGCGGGGCGACATCTGCTTCTTCAGCGCGTCGAACGTGGCGCGCACCATGTTGTAGGGGTTCGACGTACCGGTCGACTTGGTGACCACGTCGTGAATGCCCAGCGCCTCGAACACGGCGCGCATCGGACCACCGGCGATGATGCCGGTACCGACCTTGGCTGCGCGCAGCAG
>JBKJNE010000047.1:0-3842 GCA_046596015.1 Alphaproteobacteria bacterium | reverse complement strand
CCGTAATCCGTATAACCTAAAACCGCTCAGTGCACGTGCTTGGGCAGTTCGCGGATGGCGTCTTCCACCAGGGCGTTGGCCTTGCCGGCGTCGATGCTGGCGGCGATCACCTTGCGGGCGGCTTCCGTGGCCACCTCGACGGCGACCGTGCGGACTTCCTTCACCGCGGCGGCTTCGGCCTGGGCGATCTTCTCCACGGCCATCTGCTCGCGGCGGGCGATGCTGGCTTCCATCGCCTTCCGGGCATCGGCGGCGAGGCGCTTCGCCTCGGCCTCGGCATGGGCGACGATCTCCTGCGCCTCGGCCTGGGCCTCGCGCTCCTTGCGCTGGTACCGGGCGAGCAGGGCTTCCGCCTCCTCGCGCAGGCGCCGGGCCTCGTCGATCTGAGCGGCGATGGCGACCGAGCGCTTGTCCAGCGCCGCGGTGATCATCCTCGGAACCTTCACGTAGACCAGCAGCGCGACGAACAGCAGGAACGCGATGGCGACCCAGAACGTCGGCGACTGGTAGAAGGGCTCGGCGTGCGCGGCGGCCTCGTGGCCGACCTCGGTCATGGTGCCGTCTTCATGCTCCATGTTACTTCACTCCCCGGCGCGACAGTTCCTCGCCCACCGCCTGGCCGACGCTGGCGCCGTCCGGCTGGGTGCCCAGCAGTCGGGCGACCACGGCGACCGCCGTGTCGGTGGCGATCTCCCGGACCTGGCCAAGGGCCTGGTCGCGGGTGGCGCGGATGCTGGCTTCCGCCTCGGCGGCCTGGGCCGACAGACGGGCTTCGGCTTCGGCCTGGCGGGCATCGGCTTCGGCCTGGATGGTGGCGCGGGTCCGGGCGGCGATCTCGGTCGCCCTGGCGCGGGCTTCCGCCAGCGCCTGCTCGTAGCCCTTGAGCGCCGCGTCGGCGTCGCGGTTCAGCTGATCGGCCCGGTTCAGGTCGCCGGCGATCTTCTCCTCGCGGGTGCGGAGAATGTCGCCCACCCGCGGCAGCGCAAGCTTCGACATGAGCAGGTAGAGCAGAAGGAACGATAACGCCAGCCAGAAAAGCTGCGGCGGAAACCGCGTCAGGTCAAGCTGGGGCAGGCCGCCTTCCGCCGCGTGCGCGGCCTGTCCGGCCGCCATGGCGAAGGATCCGGTCAGGACCAGAGCCGCTGTTGAGAACTGGCGCATGTGGGGCGTCCCCGATCCGGTTCGGTTAGCCGAACAGGATCATCATGGAGACGAGCAGACCGAACAGGCCGGTCGCCTCGCAGAGCGCGAACCCGAGGAACATGTTGGTGGTCTGAGTCGAGGCGGCGGCCGGGTTGCGCAGCGCACCCTGCAGATAGCTGCCGAACACGATACCCACGCCGATACCGGCGCCGATGAGGGCGGTGGCGGCGATACCGGCACCAATGAGCTTTGCGGCTTCAGCTTCCATGGATCAATTCCTTCGCTGTGTGTTGTTGTTTTCTTGCTTAGTGCAGGTGGATTGCATCGTTGAGGTAGATGCAGGTCAAGATCGAGAAGATGTACGCCTGCAGGACGGCGACCAGCACTTCGAGGCCGGTCAGCGCGACCATGAACGCCAGCGGGAAGATGCCCAGCGGGATCAGGATGGCGCCCAGCGAGATTACGAAGCCGGCGAACACCTTCAGCATCACGTGGCCGGCCATCATGTTGGCGAACAGTCGGACCGACAGGCTGATCGGGCGCATCAGATACGAGATGATCTCGATCGGCACCAGCAGGAACAGTACGGGAAGCGGCACGCCCGATGGCGCGAACAGCTTCAGATAGCCCAGGCCGTGCTGGGCGAAGCCGATCAGCGTGACGCCGAGGAAGACCACGGCGGCCAGGGCGAAGGTGACGGCGATGTGGCTCGTCACGGTGAAGGTGTAGGGGATCATGCCGCTCAGGTTGGCGACCAGCACGAACATGAACAGGCTGAAGATGAACGGGAAATACTTCTTGCCGCCGGAGCCGACGGTGTCGCGGATCATGCCCGCGATGGCCTCGTAGCTCATCTCGACCATGGACTGCCAGCGGCCGGGAACCAGGGCCTTCTTGCTGGTGCCGAGCAGCATGAACAGGGTGATCACCGCGATGGTGGTGACCATGAACACCGAGGAATTGGTGAAGGAAATGTCGTAGCCGCCCGCTTCCAGGGGCACGAGGGTCTTGATCTGGAACTGTTCGAGCGGATTATGACCAGCAGCCACGGGGCGTTCCCTGTATCAGGGCCCGGTATCGGTGTCCTTCCGGGCCTTCCTGTTATCCTCTTGCGCGGCCCGTATGGTGTTGCGCAGTCCGGCCGCGATGCCCAGAACCATGAGCACGACCATCAGCCACGGCGCGGTGCCAAGCCAGCGGTCCAGGGCGATCCCGGCGATGAGCCCGAACGCCACGCCCGCGAACAACTCGATCCCGGCCCTCATGCTCACAGCTTTCGGGCTGGGTGCTTTCGAGGGGGGCGGCGCGGCCTTGCGGCGCGCCTCGTCGATGCGGGCCTGGAGGTCCGACGCCGCGCTGGGCGGATCACGATCGTCCAAACAAGCCTCCTTCCGGGCACCGACTCGGTTCCCCAAAGGCGCGTGCACCATAGGCGGGCCAATATGGCCTGTCAAGCACCCGGGGGAACGTCATAAGCTATTGACTGATATGCAAAAAATGGCGACGCGACGTTAGTGCAACAGTGACCTGCACTTACTCCGCCGCCACCAGTTGCTCGGCTTCTCCCAGGTCCACGGAAACCAGTTGCGAGATGCCACGCTCCGACATGGTAACGCCGTAGAGACGGTGCAGGTTCGCCATGGTCAGCGCATGGTGGGTGACCACGAGGAATCGGGTGCCGGTCTGACCGGAGATGTCGTGCAGCAGGTTGCAGAACCGCTCCACATTGGCATCGTCGAGCGGCGCGTCGACCTCGTCCAGGATGCAGATCGGCGCGGGGTTGGTCAGGAACACGGCGAAGATCAGCGCCAGCGCGGTCAGCGCCTGCTCGCCGCCCGACAGCAGCGACAGGTTCTGCAGCCGCTTGCCAGGCGGGCTGGCGAAGATCTCCAGGCCGGCGTCCAGCGGATCGTCGGAGTCCGACAGCTCCAGATGGGCCGCGCCGCCGCCGAACAGGTGGGTGAACAGCTGCTCGAAGTGCTCGTTGACCGTGCCGAACGCCGCCTGCAGCCGCTCGCGGCCTTCCTTGTTGAGGGCGGCGATGGCGTGGCGCAGCTTGCCGATGGCCGCGTCGAGGTCGTCGCGCTCGCGCACCATGTTGTCGAGCTGGGCCTGCACCTCGATCGCCTCCTCGTCGGCGCGGAGGTTGACCGGGCCCATGGTGTCGCGCTCGCGGCGCAACCGGTCGAGCTGCTGGGAGACGGTTTCCATCTCGGGCAGCGGCGCGCCGTCGTCGTGCTCGGCAAGCGCCAGGGTTTCGTCGGGCGTGCAGTCCAGGTCCTCGGCGATCTGGGCAAGGACGTTGTCGAACCGTTCCTGGGAATGCTCGGCGTCGGCCTCGGCGCGGACCCGCAGCTCGCGGGAACGGGACAGCTCCTGATCGGCGGCGCGCAGGGCAGCATCCATCCGGGACAGCTCGGATTCCGCCTCGGCCAGCGTGGCGGCGGACGCCTGGCGCTTGTCCTCGGCGGCGGCGATGAGTTCGGCGAGGCGCAGGCGCTTTTCTTCCAGGCCCGCGGGCTGGTCCTTCAGTTCCTCGAGCGATGCTTGTGCCTCGGCCTTGCGGGCGCCGAGCTGGGCGATCTGGCCGGCGGCGCTTTCGGCGCGGCTCTTCCACGACACCTCGTCGCGGCCGTTGGCGGCGATGCGGTTGGCGCGGAAGCCGGCCTCGCGGGTCAGGCCGTCGCGGGCGGCCTTGG
>JBKJNE010000005.1:0-3143 GCA_046596015.1 Alphaproteobacteria bacterium | reverse complement strand
AAAGAGACCTTCAAATGCGGCTGATATTCCTGGGCGATGTGGTGGGCAAGTCGGGGCGCGATGCAGTGGCCCGCGAACTGCCGCTTCTGCGCGAGCGCTACACGCCCGATATCGTCGTGGTAAATGGCGAGAATGCCGCCCATGGCTTTGGCATCAGCCAGGATATTCACCAGAAACTGCTGAGCAGCGGGGCCGATGTCGTTACCCTCGGCAACCATGCCTTTGACCAGCGCGAAACGCTGGTATTTATCGAGCGCGAACCTAACCTGATCCGGCCGCTGAACTGGCCCGCCGGCTGCCCCGGGCGCGGCACCTGCATGGTGGAAACGGTGAGAGGCCAGCGGGTGCTGGTCATGAATGCCATGGGCCGGGTGATGATCGAGCCCATGCTGGATGACCCTTTTCCGGCAGTGGGGCGGGAGCTTGACCAGTGCCAGCTGGGCCAGGATTGTGATGCCATTCTCATTGATTTCCACGCCGAGGTTTCGTCGGAAAAAATGGCCATGGGGCATTATGTGGATGGCCGGGCCAGCCTGCTGGTTGGAACCCACACCCATACCCCCACGGCGGACCACCAGATCCTTTTGGGCGGCACGGGCTATCTGACCGACGCCGGCATGTGCGGCGACTACAATTCGGTGATCGGCATGGAGAAGGAAGAACCGCTCCGGCGTTTCACCACCAAGATCGCCGGCGGCCGGTTCCAGCCGGCGAACGGCGAGGCGACGCTGTGCGGAGTCTATGTGGAAAGCGACGAGCGCACCGGAAGGGCGGTGCGGATCGCGCCGATCCGGGTCGGCGGGAGGCTTGCCGAAAGCTGGCCGTAGCGTCTATTGCGGTCCCACAACAAGGCCATATTTCCAAGGTATCTGGGGATGCCGTTCACGCTCAATCGGCTGTGAATTAGCTGCCCGACCCCACAATATCTGGTATAAGTCAGGGCAAATCACCGCGCCGCTACCGGGCGTGCGCAACAGGTTGAAAACCAGAAAAACACGAGTCGAGCACAGACGATGGCGGGTCATTCCAAATTCAAGAACATCATGTTCCGCAAAGGCGCCCAGGATGCCAAGCGGTCCAAGCTCTTCAGCAAGCTGGCCAAGGAAGTCACCGTGGCCGCCAAGATGGGCGGTCCCGATCCTGCGTCGAACGCACGGCTGCGGTCGGCGATCCTGGCGGCCAAGGCCCAGAGCATGCCCAAGGACAACATCGACCGCGCCATCAAGCGATCGACGGCGTCCGACCTGGAGACCTACGAGGAGATCCAGTACGAGGGCTTCGGCCCGGGCGGCGTGTCGATCATCGTCGAGGCGCTGACCGACAACCGCAACCGCACCGCCTCGGAAGTGCGCGCCAAGTTCTCCAAGAACGGCGGCAATCTGGGCGCGTCGGGCAGCGTGTCGCACCAGTTCGACCGCGTCGGCATGCTCAGATATGGCCCCAAGGCCGGCTCGGCCGAGAAGGTGTTCGAGGCGGCGCTGGACGCCGGCGCCGACGACTGCCAGTCAGACGAGGACGGCCACGAGATCACCTGCGCGGTGGAGGATTTCGCCGCCGTCCGAGATGCTCTCGAGACGACGCTCGGCGAGGCGCAGGAAGCGCGGCTGGTCTGGAAGCCGCGGATCACCGTCCAGGTCGACGCCGACAACGCGCCGACCCTGATGAAGATATTGTCGGCGCTGGATGACGACGATGACGTCCAGAACGTCTATGCGAATTTCGAGATGTCCGACGAGGTGATGGAAGGGCTCAGCGCTTAGGGAATGGCAGACAGCGTCCGACTGATCGGGCTTGATCCCGGCCTGCGGTGTACCGGATGGGGCGTCATCGACGCCTCCGGCAACCGCTTGCGGCACGTCGCCAACGGCAGCGTGCGGTCGGACGACGGCGCCAGCCTGGCCGAGCGCCTCGCCCAGATCTTCGCGGGGCTGAACGCGGTCCTCGACGCCTGGCTGCCGGATCTGGCCGCCGTGGAGGAAACTTTCGTCAACAAGAACCCCGGATCGACCCTGAAGCTGGGGCAGGCGCGCGGCATCGCCATGCTGGCGCCGGCGCTCCGTGGCATCCCCGTGGCCGAATATGCGCCAAACCAGATCAAGAAGTCGGTGGTCGGCGTCGGCCACGCGGCCAAGGACCAGATCCACATGATGGTGGGCATCCTGCTGCCCGGCGTGGACCTGGCCGGACCGGACGCGGCGGACGCGCTGGCGGTCGCCATCTGCCATGCGCATCTGGTCCGCAGCGGTGCCAATATCGCCGCGCGGGTGTCGGCGTCGTTCGGCGGGGCGGCGCGGCCATGATCGCGCGTCTCAAAGGCATCCTCGACGAAATCGGCGACGATTGGGCAATTATCGACGTCGGTGGCGTGGGTTACTTCGTGTTCTGTCCCGGAAAAACGCTGCAAGGTCTCCCAAAAATTGGAGAATCTGTCGTTCTGCATATTGAGACGCACGTAAGGGAAGACCACATCCACCTCTACGGTTTTCTGACAGGTGGCGAAAAAGAGTGGTTTGGACGGCTGCAGAGTGTCCAGGGCGTGGGCGCCAAAGTGGCGCTGGCGATCCTGTCCGTGCTGACGCCGGGCGAGGTGGCGCAGGCCATCGCGGCGCAGGACAGGACCATGCTCGGCCGCGCCTCCGGCGTAGGGCCGAAACTCGCCACCCGCATCGTCATCGAACTGAAGGACAAGGTGCAGGCCTCCGAGAGCTTCGAGGCCACGCCCGCTGGCGCGGGCAGGCCGTCGGGTGGCAGCCTGGCGGCGGACGCGGTCTCGGCGCTGGTCAATCTCGGCTACCGGCAGGCCGACGCCATGGGCGCGGTGGCCCGCGTCAACCGGACCCAGGGCGGCGAGGCGACGCTGGAGGCCCTGATCCGCGGCGGCCTGAAGGAGCTGGCGGGATGAGCACGTCCGCCGGGGAAGACCGCATGATTGGCGCGCTGAAGCGCGACGAGGACGCGTTCGAGGCGACGCTTCGTCCGGCTCGGTTCGCCGAGTTCGTCGGCCAGCGCCAGGCGGTCGACAATCTGTCGGTGTTCATCCAGGCCGCGCGCGGCCGCGGCGAGGCGCTGGACCATGTCCTGCTAGCCGGCCCGCCCGGTCTGGGCAAGACCACGCTGGCGCAGATCGTCGCCCGCGAGCTCGG
>JBKJNE010000499.1:0-3325 GCA_046596015.1 Alphaproteobacteria bacterium | reverse complement strand
GTCGGAATGCTACTCCTTCAGCAGCCGTGAGTCGTGCCCGATATTTTCCGTCGTATCCATCCTTGATCCCGTCAGACTACTTGTGAATAGACAATATCGCTTTTCCTCTCACAACGCGTCGGGCTCGGATAACGGAAGGTGCCAAAACCTGCACGGGCGCACAAACGCACGCCTGTGTTGCAGCCTTGTCGGGTGGCGCGGGAATTGCCCCGCGGTATAAGCCGCGCCAGCACCTTACCCATGGAAAGAAGTATGATGAACAAGACTGTGTCCCTGATCGTCGCCGGCGTTCTGGCCGTTGCCACCATTGGCGCCGCGCACGCCGCCGACATCCGCGGCCGTATCGAGAAGGTCGATGCCGAGAACAACGTGATCCGGC
Source organism: Alphaproteobacteria bacterium (assembly GCA_046596015.1). GTDB lineage: Bacteria > Pseudomonadota > Alphaproteobacteria > SMXS01 > SMXS01 > RI-34. The sequence goes on along the minus strand of JBKJNE010000499.1, from coordinate 2,946 downwards.
TGAAGAACGGCGTCGAGCTGCACTATGCCGACGACGTCAACGAAGCCGATCTCACCCCGGGGGCCTCGATCCGCGCCAAGTACGAGTCGAAGAAGGGCCTGTTCGAGGTCACTTCGCTGAAGGTCACGTCCAAGAAGGACTAAGCTCGCATCCATCGGGTCAGGAAAGGGCGTGCTTCGGCGCGCCCTTTTCTGTTAGCGCGGCTCTTCTGCCGGATTGGCCTTGATCTTCGAGCCGGGCGTCGGTTCGTCGAAGCAGACCATCAGCACCATCGGCCCGTCCGACGCGGCCGCGTGAAGTGTCTTCGCGGGGACGATGCACAGGTCGCCGCCTCTCAGGTCGTAGCGGATGCCGGCATCCTCGTCGAAGAAGCTGGCGGTGCCTTCGAGCAGGAAGACGTGGTTGTTGTAGGGGTGCCAGTGCGGCGCCTCGCGCTGCAGCGCCTTCTCGTGCACCGAGGTCAGCGGCCACAGCTTGCGCGCCTTGAGCTGGTCGTAGACTCCGTCGAGTCCCGAAAAGCAGTTCCGTTCCACCATCATCGGCATTGCCAACCTCCCCGTTCAGTCGGCACACCCTAGCGCGGTTCGCGCCCTAAGGAAATCATCAGGGCTGCATTTTTTTCTTCGTATTTGACCGGATGGGGCGAGCGCGTCTAACGTCGCCGCACGTCACGAAGGGGAGATCATGACCACATCCAGGCCCATTCCGCCCGAAGAGGAAATCCGCGCCATCGTCGGCCACGCCTTTCCAGGCGGCGTCTACACCGTCGAGCATTGGGAGAACTTCCTGCTCACCGAATGCACCGGCGCCGAACTGCTGCCCGACGGGATGGTGCATCCCGTCGTGCTGTTCCACATGCCGATCCTGGGCAGCAAGACCACCATCGGCGAGATGTTCGCCCTGGGGCAGGCCGAGTCCGATTTTTCGATCGGCATCGAGAGCTATGACTGGGAAATGTTCGCGCCCCTGAAAGAGGACGTGCCCTACCGAATCTCGGGCAAGATCGTCTCGGCCGAGCGCCGCACGTCGCGCAACGACCGGCCCTATGACCGCATCCAGTTCCAGTTCGAGGTCGCCCAGCCCGACGGCGCGCTGGCGGCGCGGACCACCATTACCTGGCATTACCGGAGGGGCGTGCTGTGAACGTCAAGGCAGGCGACAGGATTCCAGACTGGGTGATGGAGAGCGTGCGGCCCGAGCGGATGCGGACCATGGCCGCCATCCTGCGCGATCCCAATCCCGTGCACTGGGACCGGAATTCGGTGGCGGCGCTGGGCTTCGGCCAGCACACCATCAACCAGGGTCCGCTGGGCCTGAGCTACATGATCAACATGCTGCACGAGTGGGCCGGTCCCGGCGCGATCCGGCGTCTGGTCATGACCTTCCCGATGGCGGTGCTGGACGGCGACCATATCACGGCCAGGGGCGTGGTGACCGGCGTGCGCGAGGAGGCGGGCAAGCGGCTCGCCGACTGCGACATCTGGCTAGAGCGTCCCGGGACCGAGCCGCCGCTCAAGGGAACGGCGACGGTGGAGTTGCCTTAGCTGGAAAAATTCATCCTTGAAGGTTCTCCCTCTTCCCTTCGGCGTCGTTTTGCCGCATGACTCCGGCACCGGCAAAACGAGGGAGATTTCATGGTCGACTTCCGCAAATCCTACCCGTTCTTCCAGGAGGCCTATCTGGTCAACAACCTGGAGGAGTCGATCGTGAAATGGAGCCGGCTGTTCGGCGCGGGCCCGTTCCGCACGGTGCCGCACCACAAGACGGTGAGTTTCGACTATCGCGGCACCGATACCGAGGCGGACGTGTCCTATGCGTTCGGCTACCTGGGCGACATGATGATCCAGTTCATCGAGCAGCATGACGAAAAGCCGTCGATCTACCGCGACATGTACAAGCGCGGCGAGGAAGGCTTCCACCACGTCGCCACGCTGGTCCATGACTTCGAGGGCGAGTTCAAGCGCTTCCAGGACATGGGCTTCGAGTGCGCCTGCCGGCTCTATGCCGACGAGGTCGATGCCTGCTATTTCGACACGCGCTCGGTCAACGGCGGCTTCACCGAACTGCACGGCGATCCGCCCCATCTGATGGGCCGCTGGATGGCGATGCAGCGCGCCCACGAACTCTGGCGTCCGGGCGACAGCCCGTTCCTCGTCCTGTAGGAGGGATTCATGGCTGACCCACGCAGCGGCTATCCGATGTTCCAGCAGGCCTATTTCGTCAACAGCGTCGAGGAATCGGCCAGGAAGTGGAGCGACCTCTACGGCGCGGGCCCGTTCCGCATCGCAGCGCACCACAAGACTGACAGTTTCGAGTACCGCGGCCAGGACATCGAGGCCGACGTATCCTATGCGTTCGGTTACCTGGGCGACATCATGATCCAGTTCATCGAGCAGCATGACGAGAAGCCGTCCATCTACCGCGACATGTACAAGCGCGGCGAGGAGGGTTTCCATCACGTCGCCTTCTTGGCCCGCGACTTCGAGGGCGAGTTCAAGCGCCTCCAGGACATGGGCTTCGAATGCGCCTCCCGTCTGCATGCCGACCATGTGGACGCGGCCTATTTCGACACGCGCTCGGTCAATGGCTGCTTCACCGAGCTCCACGGCGATCCGCCGCCCAAGATGCGGGAGCGCTGGTCGTCGCTGAAGCGGGCGCACGAACTATGGAAGCCCGGCGACGGCCCGTTCGTCGATATCCGCTAGTTTCTCCGCCCGGCGCGGCGGTGATATGGTTCCTGCGCCGCGGACGGCCGTCCGCGGCGCAGTGATATCGGGAGAGGGCGATGGGAACCGTAAAGTGCGAACAGGATCTGCCGGTGCCGGCGGATGCGGTGTGGAAGGTGCTGGCGGATTTCGCCGGCTTCCTGAAGTGGACCGGCACGGACCCCGGGCGCACCATCGAGATCACCGGCGGTCCGGGTGACGGGTCATGCCGACACCCGGA
>JBKJNE010000400.1:0-5264 GCA_046596015.1 Alphaproteobacteria bacterium | reverse complement strand
AGCGGCGCGAGCTGGCGGCCCATGCCTTCGGTCGGCGCGGCTGGCGCCGGAGCGGCCGCGCGGGCACTGGCGACGTCGGCGCGCAGCTGCTGGTTCTCCCGCCGCAGGCGCTCCAGCGCCTTCTTGCGCAGGGCCTGCCTTTCCTCGGCGGCGCGCGCCCGGTCCGCCGCCGCTTCCTGCACGGCGGAGTCCAGATAGACGAACCAGTTGTTGCCGATCTTGGTGGCCCGCCGCTTGCCCTTTTTGACCTGCCTGAGCAGGTCCACCGGTGGCGCCTCTAGCACGCTTGCGGCGTCCTTGAGCGTGGCCCAGCGGCCCGGAGCGGGGTCGGTGCCGGAGTCTGTCAAGCAAAACTCGCACTTGAGTGGCGGTGGCGGCATACTCGCATAACTCCTGGGAGGGAACCAGCCATGTCGAGCACCGCACTCACCGAACGCACCGGCACCTACCGGTCCGCCGACGGCCTGGAGCTGTTCTACCGCGATTTCGGCGACCCAGTGGCCAAGGGCACGCCGGTGGTCTGCCTGCCCGGCCTGACCCGCAATTCCCGCGACTTCATCAAGCTGGCGCGCCGCCTGTCGGACACGCGCCGGGTGATCTGCCCCGACCTGCGGGGACGCGGTTTTTCCGCCTATGACCCCAACTACGCCAACTACGTGCCCGGCACCTATGTGAAGGACACGCTGACCCTGCTGGGCGAGCTGGGCATCAACCGGTTCGTGTCGATCGGCACCTCGCTGGGCGGCCTGATGACCATGGTGCTGGCCGGCATCAGGTCGGTCACCCTGGCGGGCGCGGTGCTGAACGACGTGGGTCCGATCCTCGGGCCGGGCATCGCCCGCATCCAGTCCTATACGGGCAAGGCCGCGCCCGTGAAGACCTGGGACCAGGCCGTCGAGCAAGCGAAATTCGTCTATGGGCCGGCGCTACCAGGCCTGTCCGACGCGGAATGGGATGCCTTCGCCCGGCGCGGCTACCGCGAGGACGGCGGCGTCATCCGCCTCGACTACGACCCGAGGATCGGCGACGCCGTCCGCGATGTGCCGCCGCCCGCGCCGGACGCCGATCCGTGGCCGTTGTTCGAGCGGCTGAAGGACGTACCCACCGTGGTACTGCGGGGCGCGCTCTCGGACATCCTGGAGCAGGGTCCGTTCGAGGAAATGGGTCGCCGTATCCCCGACGCCCAGCTGGTGCTGGTGCCGGGTCGCGGCCACGTCCCGCTGCTCGACGAGCCGGAAGTGACGCCGGCCATCGACAAGCTGCTACGGGATGTAGACGCCAAAAACTAACCCTCCGTGAGGTTTAGTGTTTACCTGTAAGGCCGCTGGCCGCCGAGGCGCGCGTCGCGGGCCGGCGGGCTCTCCATCTGGATGATGTCGACCTCGCGCGCGTGCAGATGCGCGCCGATGTATTGCTGGAAGGTGAGCGGAACGGGCTGACGGCCGCCGAGCTGGGCATAGACCTCGTCGCACATGGTCTGCACGGGACGGCCGTTCTCGTCGATGGTGCAGGGAAAGTTAACCTGCGGCTCGCGGCCGGTGATGGTCTGGCAGCGCTGGATCTGGGTCGAGAACCTGGGATCGTAGGGCGTCAGCTTCTGCTTGATCACCGACGCGAAGCTCATCTGGCTCATGGCCAGCGCCTGGTCCATGCACATCTTCATCTTCGGCGGCAGCATTACCCATGCTTCCTGCGCGGCCTTCTCCTTCTTGCCCTTGGCCTCGACCATGGACGGATCGTTGATGTACTGCGCGACGGCGGCGGATGCCGTGAATGCCAGTACGATGCCGGTCATGAATGCGATGCTGCGGCTGCGGACCTTGCCCATGTTCAACCCCCGATCGTCGTTACGCCCGCACGATAGCAGATGCGGGCAGCATCAATCCATCCGCAGGCCGCCGTCCACGTTCAGCGTCTGGCCGGTGACGTAGGAGGCGTCCGGGCTGCACAGGAACGCCACAGCGGCGGCCTGCTCGGATGGCTGACCCTGGCGGCCCATGGGGATGGCGACGCGCACGCCCTTCTTCACGTCGGTGAAGTCGCGCTGGTACAGCTCGGCCGAGCGCTTGAAGGTGCTGTCCATCATGTCGGTGTCGGTGGAGCCTGGGCAGACGCAGTTGACGCGGATGCCCTGCTTGGCCAGCTCAAGCGCCATCTGCTGGGTCAGGCCGATCACCGCGAACTTGGAGGCGCAATAAGCGCCGTAGAGCGGCAGGCCGACGCGCCCGGCCATGGACGAGATGTTGACGATGGCGCCGCCATCGCCGGATTTCAGCATGGCCTTGGCGCCCAGCTTCGACACCAGGTAGACGCCGTTCAGGTTGACGTCGACGGTGGAGTACCAGAGCTCGTCCGACATCTCGATGATCGGCGCGGCGCCCGCGTCGCTCGGCACGCCGGCGTTGTTCACCACCGCATAGACAGGGCCGAGCTGCTTCTCGGTCTCGGCGATCAGGTTCTCGACCTGGTCGCGCTTGGTGACGTCGCACAGGATGGCGGCCGCCTTGCGGCCCATGGCCCGGATTTCCTCCGCCACGCTCTCGGCGCCCTTCCAGCCGTCCGCCTTCTCGTGGTCCGGATAGGTCGACGGGTCGCGCGGGAACGCCGAGACCGCCACGTCGAAGCCGTCCCTGGCCAGACGCAGCGCGATGGCGCGCCCGAGGCCGCGCTTGCGCCCCGCGCCGGTGACGATGGCAACCTTGCCGTTGGATTCGCTCATGTTCGTGCTCCTATGCGCGCGCGGCCAGCAGGGCCTTGAAGGTGGTGTCCATGTCGTCGAGGATGCGCCCGATCAGCTGATGCTTGCTCATGTTCATCCAGTAGGCGTCGAGCTTCGGATGGTTGCGCAGCGGATCGTGGTCGCCGAAGAACACCATGACGTAGTGGACGAAGAACAGCACCGGCGCGACGGCGCAATCGGCGCTGCTCAGGCTCTCGCCCACGGCGAAGTCCTCGCCCTCGATGAACCCGTCGAGCAGCGCGACGCCATTGCGCAGCGCCGCGACACCGGCTTCGGCGACGGCGTTGTCGCGCGTCGCCGGGTTGAGCTGGGGAAACAGCGGCAGCATCGGCCCCATCACGTAGAAATCGCAGACCCGGTTGATCAGCCGCGCCTTCGCCCGCGCCGCGGGATCGGCCGGGCGCAGCGACGGCGACGGGAACTTGTCTTCCAGATATTCGCAGATCACCTCGGATTCCGGCAGCACCAGGTCGCCATCGACCAGCGCCGGCACCTTGCCGATCGGGTTGATCTTCAGATAGTCCTCGGACTTGGGCCCGCCGCCGGGCGGCAGCTCCTGCTCGTAGGCAACGCCCTTGTAGGCCAGCAGCGCACGCACGCGCGCGGTGAAGGGCGAATAGGACGGCCCGTAGATCTTCATGAAGTCCCCCGTTCGAAGTCTCGGGGCAATTTGTAGTGGGGTTTCAGAGAATGGGGAAGCGCATCGTGCCGCTTCGCGGCCGGATGAGGGTCCCTTTGCCCGCCGCGCTCAGCGCGTCAGGCGGCGACCTCCAAAGGGGCGAGGTTCTCCACGAACTGACGGGTGCATGCCTCCCAGCTGAAGGTCTCGGCGAAGGCGAGGCAGGCTTGCGGGTCCAGCCTGAGCGCGCCGGCGATCGCCGTGCCCAGGTCGTCGGACAGGCAACCGACCGCGCCGCGCGTCGCGTGATCGTCGCGGCAGGCGTGCTCGCCCAGCACGTCGAGCGGGCCGGGCACCGGATAGGCCGCCACCGGCACGCCGCAGGCCAATGCCTCCAGGATGACGAGGCCGAAGGTGTCGGTCCGGCTGGGGAATACGAACACGTCGCTCTGGGCGTAGTAGTCCGCCAGCTCCGCGCCCTGCTTGACGCCGGTGAACACCACGTCCGGATAGGCGGCGCGCAGCTCGTCGAGCTGCGGCCCGTCGCCGACGACGACCTTGGTGCCCGGCAAATCCAGGCTGACGAAGGCCTCCAGGTTCTTCTCGACCGCGACCCGCCCCACATAGGTGTAGACCGGCCGCAGCATGTCGAGGTTGGTCTTCTCGCGCGGATGGAACACGGTCATGTCCACGCCGCGCGAGAACAGCGCGGTGCGGCCGAAGCCCCGCTCCTCCAGCTCGCGGCGCAGGGATTCGGTGGCGGCCATCACCCGGTCCGACGGCTTGTGGAACCGGCGCAGCATGGCGTAGCCCCAGGAAAGGGGGATATGAAATCGCGCAGCGATGTACTCGGCGAACCTGGTGTGGAACGCGGTGGTGAAGCTGAGATCGGCCTTCAGGCAGATGCGCCGCGCCGTCCAGCCCAGCGGACCTTCGGTGGCGATGTGGACGGCGTCGGGCGCGAAGTCGGCGATCATGGCGCGCAGCCGCCGGCGGGGCAGCACCGCCAGCCGGATTTCCGGATAGGTCGGCATCGGCATGGTGCGGAACAGGTCCGGCGTGATCATCAACACCTCGTGGCCCAGCTTCAGCAGTTCGCGCCGCGTGGTGTCCAGCGTGCGCACCACGCCGTTGACCTGGGGGAACCAGGCATCGCTGACGATGCAGATCTTCATGGGCAGATCTTCATGAACGGTCCTCGTGTGGAACGTGTCGGGGAAAGCGAGTTCGCGCCATCAGGCTGTGACGGGATCAGCAGGCGCCGGCACGGTCTTGCCGACCAGTTCGTAGCGCTCGGTCAGGTCCTGCCAGCGGATGATTTCCAGCCGGCCGTCGGCGTGCTCGACCAGCGCGGTGCAGCTTTCAACCCAGTCGCCGTCGTTGCAGTAGAGGATGCCGTTGATGTGGCGCATTTCGGCGTGGTGGATGTGGCCGCAGATGACGCCGTCGAGGCCGCGCTCGGCGCATTCATGCGCCACCGCATCCTCGAACCGGCTGATGAATTCGACCGCGTTCTTGACCTTGTGCTTCAGATACGCCGACAGCGACCAGTAGGAGTAGCCCATGCGGCGGCGGATGGTATTGACCAGCCGGTTCACCGTCAGCGCGGCGGTGTAGGCGTGGTCGCCCAGGAAGGCGAGCCAGCGGGCGTGCTTGACCACCGCGTCGAACGCGTCGCCGTGCAGCACCAGGAAGCGGCGGCCGTCGGCCATCTGGTGGACGGCTTCGTTGGTGACCAGCACGCCGCCGAAGAAATGGCCGGCGAAGTCGCGCAGGCCCTCGTCATGGTTGCCGGTGATGTAGATCACCTCGGTGCCCCTGCGCAAGGCGCGCAAGGGCACCGAGGTGATCTACGTCACCGGCAATCACGACGAAGGGCTGCGCGACTTCGCCGGCCATTTCTTC
>JBKJNE010000359.1:0-5900 GCA_046596015.1 Alphaproteobacteria bacterium | reverse complement strand
TTGGGGACCCTCGACAACGGATCGGATTTACATGACCCGAGCATTCACCTTTCCCGGCCAGCGCCTGGCCCATGCCGACGGCCTGGCTGCCCTGGCCGGGAAAGGTGAATGCTCGGGTCATGTAAATCCGATCCGTTGTCGAGGGTCCCCAAGAAAGCGCGCCACAGATAACGCCTCCCCGGCCCGTGTCAAGCGCGTGACAGAGAATGCAGTCCATGCTTGTCAGAGGAAAGTTTTTCCATATAGTGCGCGCCTTCGCTCCTTGCCGGTACATGCCGGCTATGCCTGTGCGGCCCGACGGCGGCAGGCAGTGTAACAGCCAGAAGGAGTCCATATGGCTTACTACGAGCACGTGCTGATCGCGCGGCAGGATATTTCCAGCCAGGCGGTCGACCAGCTGGCGGAAGAATTCGCCGGCATCATCACCGCCAATGGCGGTCAGGTCACCAAGACCGAGAACTGGGGCCTTCGGACCCTCGCCTACCGGATCAAGAAGAACCGGAAGGGCCACTACGTCATGATGAACATCGACGCGCCGCCCGCCGCGGTCGCCGAGATGGAGCGCCTCGAGAAGATCAACGAGGACATCGTCCGCGCCATGACCATCCGCGTCGAAGAACTGGACGCCGAACCGTCGCCGGTTCTGCGCGTCCGCGACGATCGTGATGACCGCCGCGGCGGTCGTGAAGGAGGACGCTTCTAATGTCATCCGCTGCCCGTCCGCGCACCGCGCGCCGCCCGTTTTTCCGCCGCCGCAAGAGCTGCCCGTTCACCGGCCCGAACGCGCCGAAGATCGATTACAAGGACGTCAAGCTCCTGCAGCGCTACGTTTCCGAGCGCGGCAAGATCGTCCCCAGCCGCATCACGGCCGTCTCGGCCAAGAAGCAGCGTGAGCTTGCCCGCGCCATCAAGCGCGCCCGCAACATCGCCCTGCTTCCCTACGTGCTGCAATAGGAGAGCCCGATGCAAGTCGTACTGCTTGAGCGGGTCGAAAAGCTCGGCCAGATGGGCGACGTGGTCACCGTAAAGGATGGCTTCGCCCGCAACTTCCTGCTGCCGAAGAAGAAGGCGCTGCGCGCCACCGCCACCAACCTCGAATCCTTCAAGGAACGCCGCGCCCAGCTCGAGGCGTCGAACCTGGAGCGCCGCAAGGACGCCGAGGCCGTCGCCGGGAAGATGGAAGGCGCCCGCGTCGTCATCCTGCGCCAGGCCGGCGAGAGCGACCATCTCTACGGCTCGGTCAGCCCGCGCGACATCGCCGACGCGCTGAAGGAAGCCGGCTACACCGTCGAGCGCAACCAGGTCGACCTGGACCGCCCGATCAAGACCACTGGCCGTCACGAGATCCGCGTGTTCCTGCACCCGGAAGTGGCCATCACCGTCGCCGTCGTCGTCGCCCGTTCCGAGGCCGACGCCAGCAACATGGAGGCCAAGCCCGAGGCTGCCGCCGCCGAGGACATGTTCGAGAGCGAGGAACTCGCCCGTCATGCCGTCGAGGAGCTGGCCGAGGACGAGCCGGAAGAAGAAGCATAAGCCGTTTCAAGGCAGACGACCTGAACCATCGTCTCCGACAAAAAACAAAAACAAGAAAACTGAGGAAACTCCCGAAGGGCGGCGCAAGCCGCCTTTCTTTTTTGCTTCACTACGGATCAGCGGGAAACCAGGGTTTGATGCAGGTCACCCTGTATCCGTGTCAAGGACACGGCGAAAACTGTGTCCGGCACCAGCAACCAAGCCGATCACCTGTCCCCGTTATCCCATGCCTGTGGACAAATCCCCTGTGTAGGAATTGAAGTTCCTGATATGTTCACGGGACGGGGCGCCCGCGGTCATGCTCAATGGCGAGCTTCCGCTCCAGACTACGAGGATACGCGCCATGCCGTCAGGATTTCAGGATAGCGCCCAGCTTGCCGCTTTCGATTCGCTGCAGGGCTATGCCGGCCTGCCGCACAATCTCGAGGTGGAACAGGCGCTGCTGGGCGCGATCCTGGTCAACAACGACGCGTCCAACCGGGTGTCGTTCCTCACCGCCGATCACTTCTTCGACCCGCTGCACCAGCGCATCTACGCTACCGCGATGCGGCTGATCGAGCGCGGCCAGTTGGCGATTCCCGCCACGTTGAAGACCTATCTGGAGGCCGACGCTGGACTGAAGGAAGTCGGCGGTCCACAATATCTCGCCCGGCTCGCCGCGGCCGCCACGTCAATCCTCCACGCCGAGGAATACGGCAAGACCGTCTACGACCTGTCGCTGCGCCGCCAGTTGATCCTGATCGGCGAGGAGACGGTGCACAATGCCACAGACGGCGACACCGAGAACCCGGCCATCCGCCAGATCGAGCACGTCGAACAGAAGCTGTTCAACCTCGCCGAGAGCGGCCAGGCCGAGGAAGGCTTCAAGCCGTTCTCCCGCTCGCTGGGCATCGCCATCGAGAATATCGAGGCGGCGCACAAGCGCGAGGGCAAGCTGACCGGCGTATCGACCGGCATGCGCGCCCTGGACGAGCTGCTGGGCGGCCTGCACAGGTCGGACCTGATCATCCTCGCCGGCCGCCCGTCCATGGGCAAGACGGCGCTCGCCACCAACATCGCCTTCAACGCGGCCAGGCGCTGGCAACGCTCGAGGCTCGAGGGCGAGGACCCCGTGAAGGGCGGCGGCGCGGTCGTCGGCTTTTTCTCGCTGGAAATGTCGGCCGAGCAGCTCGCCGCCCGCATGCTTTCCGAGCAGGCCGACATCCCTTCGGAGAAGCTGCGGCGGGGCGACATGACATCCGAACAGTTCCGCGCCCTGGTGCGCGCGTCGCAGGAGATCGAGGACATCCCGCTGTTCATCGACGACACGCCGGCCCTGTCGATCGCCGGCGTCATGTCGCGCGCCCGGCGGCTGAAGCGGCAGCACAATCTCGGCATGGTGGTCATCGACTACCTGCAGCTTGCCCGCCCTTCCGGTCAACAGAAGACCGAGAACCGGGTGCAGGAAGTTTCCGAAATAACCCGTGGCCTCAAGGCATTGGCGAAGACGCTTAATGTGCCTGTGCTGGCCTTGTCGCAGCTCAGCCGCTCGGTCGAGCAGCGCGAGGACAAGCGGCCCCAGCTTGCCGACCTGCGCGAATCCGGTTCCATCGAGCAGGACGCCGACGTGGTCATGTTCGTCTACCGCGACGAGTACTATCACGAGCGCCGCCAGCCGGAGATGGGCACGCCCGCCCACCAGGAGTGGCTGGAGCGCGGCGAGCGCATCCGCGGCGTGGCCGAGGTGATCATCGGCAAGCAGCGGCACGGCCCCACTGGCGTCGCACGCTTGCACTTCACCAAGGAAACCACCAAGTTCGGCGATCTCGCCGATACAGACCACTTGCCGGATCGCACGTTTTGACCACAACCACAAATCCCGTCGCCAATGTCGGCCGCGCCACGCTGGAGTTCCTCGCAGACGTCGGCCGCCTGTGCATCTTCGCCGCGCAGTCGCTGCTCGCGGTGGTCACGCCGCCCTTCTACTTCGCCAATCTGGGCCGGCAGCTGCTGTCGGTCGGCTTCTATTCCCTGCCCGTCGTTGGCCTCACCGCGCTATTTACCGGCGCGGTGCTGGCGCAGCAGATCTATATTGGCACCGGGCGCTTCAACGCCGAATCGACGGTGCCGACCATCGTCGTGTTCGGCATCACCCGCGAGCTGGGACCCGTGATCGCCAGCCTGATGGTCGCCGGCCGCGTCGCCGCCGCCATGGCCGCCGAGCTGGGCACCATGCGGGTGACCGAGCAGATCGACGCGCTGACCACCCTCGCCACCAATCCGTTCCGCTACCTGATCGCGCCGCGGGTGCTGGCGGCGACCCTGATGCTGCCGATCCTGGTGTTGGTCGGCGACATCATCGGCGTCATGGGCGGCTGGCTGCTCGCCACGACCGTGCTCGATTACAACTCGATCGGTTACCTGCAGCGGTCCCTGGATTTCCTCGAGACCTGGGACGTGATCTCGGGCCTGATCAAGGCCGGCGTGTTCGGCTTCATCATCGCGCTGATGGGCTGCTACCAGGGCTTCAACAGCAGCGGCGGCGCCCAGGGCGTGGGCCGCGCGACCACCAACGCGGTGGTGTCGGCCTCGATCCTGATCCTGGCGGCGAATTACATCATCACCTCCATCGCGTTCACCGACTGATGGACACACCCAAGCTCAGCCTGCAGGACGTGCGCAAGCGTTTCGGCAGCAAGGTCGTGCTCGACGGCGTCAATCTCGACGTCTATCCCGGCGAATCCGTGGTCGTCATGGGCGGTTCCGGCACCGGCAAGTCGGTGATGCTCAAATGCGTCCTGGGCCTGATCCAGCCGGACAGCGGACGAGTTCTGCTCGACGGGCGCGACATCACCCATCTTCATGGCCGCGAACGCGAGCAGCTGTTGCGCCGCTTCGGCATGCTGTTCCAGGGCGGCGCGCTGTTCGACAGCCTGCGGGTGTGGCGCAACGTCTCGTTCGGACTGATTTCGGCCCAGCGCATGAGCAAGCGCGACGCGCGCGCCAGGGCCGTGGACATCCTCGCCAAGGTCGGCCTCGGCCCGGAAGTGGGCGATCTGCGGCCCGCCGAGCTGTCGGGCGGCATGCAGAAGCGCGTGGCGCTCGCCCGTGCCATCGCGACCAATCCGGAGATCATCTTCTTCGACGAGCCCACCGCCGGCCTCGACCCGATCATGGCCGACGTGATCAACAAGCTGATCATCGAGCGTGTGCGGGACCTGGGCGCGACCGCACTCACCATCACCCACGACATGGCCAGCGCCCGCAAGATCGCCGACCGCATCGGCATGCTGCATGGCGGCAAGATCATCTGGTCCGGCCCCGCCGCCGACGTCGATCACTCCGGCAACCCCTATGTGGAGCAGTTCATCCACGGCCGCGCCGAAGGGCCGATCACCATGGCCGTGCGGAGACAGTAGTGGCGAAGACCGCGGAGAATTTCGTCTGCCAGAATTGCGGTACGCTCCACCGCAAGTGGCAGGGCAAGTGCGACGGCTGCGGCGAATGGAACACCATCGTCCAGGAGATCGGCGCCGAGCCGATCCCCCGCGGCCTGACCATCGGCAAGGGCCACGTCATCGAGCTGACCGGACTGACCGGCGAGACCGAGCAGGCGCCGCGCCTGATCACCGGCATCGCCGAGTTCGACCGGGCGTGCGGCGGCGGGCTGGTGCCCGGCTCGGCCCTGTTGGTCGGCGGCGATCCCGGCATCGGCAAGTCCACCATCCTGCTGCAGGCGGCCGCGCTGCTCGCCAAGCGCGGCGTGGCCTGCGTCTACATCTCCGGCGAGGAAGCCGCCGCCCAGATCCGCTCGCGGGCGACGAGGTTGGGGCTGGCGGACTCGCCGCTCGAGCTGGGCTCCGAGACCAGCCTGCGCAACATCCTGGCCACGCTGGAAGCGCGCCGGCCGCAGGTTGTGGTGATCGATTCGATCCAGACCGTGTTCGCCGACAACGTGGAATCGGCGCCTGGCTCGGTCAGCCAGGTGCGCGCCTGCGCCCAGGAGCTGATCCGTTTCGCCAAGCGCCGCGGCTGCACCGTGATCCTGGTCGGCCACGTCACCAAGGACGGCCAGATCGCCGGCCCGCGCGTGCTCGAGCACATGGTCGATACCGTGCTCTATTTCGAGGGCGAGCGCGGCCACCAGTTCCGTATCCTGCGCGCGGTGAAGAACCGCTATGGCGGCACCGACGAGATCGGCGTCTTCGAAATGACCGACAAGGGCCTCAGCGAAGTGCCGAACCCGTCCGCCCTGTTCCTGACCAACCGGCGCGAGCCGGTGAGCGGCGCCGCCGTGTTCGCCGGTATCGAAGGCACCCGGCCGGTGCTGGTCGAGATCCAGGCGCTGGTCGCACCCTCGCCGCTCGCCACGCCGCGCCGCGCCGTGG
>JBKJNE010000355.1:0-3667 GCA_046596015.1 Alphaproteobacteria bacterium | reverse complement strand
CGCCACGATCGCGGATCTGCGCGAGGAAGCCCGCCGCAAGCTGCCGGCGCCGATCTTCGACTTCGTCGACGGCGCTGCCTTCAGCGAGGTGACGCTGCGCGCCAACGTGCAGGACTTCGAGAAGATCCGCTTCCGCCAGCGGGTGGTGAGGGACGTGTCGAGCCGCTCACTGTCGTCCACGATGGTGGGCCAGCCCTGCGCCATCCCGGCGGCGATCTCGCCTACCGGCCTCAGCGGCATGCTTTGGGGCGGCAACGGCGAGATCGCCGCCGCCCGCGCCGCCAAGGAATTCGGCATCCCGTTCACCCTCGGCATGATGTCCGTGTCGACGCTGGAGGAAGTGACCGAAGCGGTCGGCCCGGTGTGGTTCCAGATGTGCATGCTGAAGGATCGTGGCCTCGTGCGGGACTTCGTCGACCGGGCGAAGGCCGCCGGATCGCCGGTGCTGGTGCTCACCGTCACCTGGGTGGTCTCGGGCCTGCAGAGCCGCATGACGCGCCACGGCGTCGACCTGCCGCCGCCGCTCACCCCCAGCTTCATCGCCAAGTTCGCCACCCGGCCCATGTGGGTGTGGCGGGCGCTCAGGGGCAAGCCGGTCGCGTTCCACAACTTCACCGGCAGGATGAAGGAAGAAGCGACCATTCCGGCGGTCATCAACCAGCTCGATTCCTCCGTGACCTGGAAGGATATCGAATGGCTGCGGTCGATCTGGCCGGGCAAGCTGATCATCAAGGGCGTCTGCGACCGCGAGGACGCGCGCCTCGCCATGGACGCCGGCGTCGACGCGGTCAGCGTCTCCAACCACGGCGGCAACCACCTGGACAGTTCGGCCTCGACCATCGCCATGCTGCCCGACGTTGTCGAGGGTGTCGACGGCCGCGGCGAAGTGTTGCTCGACGGCGGCATCCGCTCGGGTCAGGACATCCTGAAAGCCATGGCGCTTGGCGCGCGCGGCGTTCTGCTGGGCCGGGCCCATCTCTACGGGCTGGGCGCGGCCGGGCAGAAGGGCGTCGCCAAGGCGCTGGATATCATCCGAAACGAACTGGACGTGTCGGTGGGCCTCACCGGTCTCACCGATGTCAACCAGGCGTCGCCGGAGATTCTATTCCAGCGCTGAGGCTCCGCGCGTCCGGCCGCGCTTGTGTCAGTCGCCCAGGTACTTATCCAGCGTCTGGTGCATCAACCTGACACGGACCTCCTGGTAGTTCAGCAGGGTCTCGCCCTGCTTGCGCGCCGCCCGCATGCCTTCCTGCTGGGCGCGGAGATTGTTGGTGTCCTGGTCGTAGACGTGGCCGAGGATCGGATCGAACCCCGGCACGGTCGTGAAGCTGTCGGCCTCGCTGAGGCGGAACGGCGCGGCGGGTTCGGGGCATGGGCCGTCGTCGGGCATGGGCCGCAGGATCAGCAGCTCGAACAGGGTGCGGTTCGGGTCGTCGCCGATGGGCCGGAAACGGTAGACCATCGGCAGCGACAGCTGCGGGAACAGGATCATGTTGGGGAAGATGCCGTATTGCGACACGTCGACCATCTCGGTGTCGGTGTAGCGGCTCAGGTCGACGCCGTAGGTCTCGCCCAAAGTCTTGCGCAGAACCCGCGCCATGACGATCCGCGCCGTCTCGCCCTCGCCGACGACCATATCGTCGCCCAGGATGGTCCGGTCGCCGACGAGCATGGTATCGATCAGCTCCTGTTCCGTGGGACGCGGCTGCACCAACTGGCTCGGGATGCCGAAGGCGCAGAAGAAGCGCGACACGTTATCGGTGAACACGTCGTACTGGGTGCCCTCGTCGTCGGAGCCCAGCAGCAGTTGCGGATGGGTCTCCTGGGTGTGGTAGTTCTCGACGAAGGCTTCCTTGCCGGCCTTCCAGTTGCAGTACAGCTCCTTCTCGATGTGCAGTTCGACGAAGCGGCGCGCCATGTCGAAATTGGCGAAGTGCTCAGGCACCGGCGCGAGGTAGTCCATCAGCGGCGCGGCGTCCGGATCGAAATTGACGAACACGAAGCCGCCCCACAGGCCCACACTCACCTTCGGCATGGTGAAGTCGCGCTCCATCACATGCGGCGCGTCCCAGCCATAGGGCACGCGCTGCAACTCGCCGGCCAGCGACCAGGTCCAGCCGTGGAACGGGCAGCGCAACGCCGTCACGGCGCCCATCATGCCGCCCAGCGCGAACTTGGTGCCGCGGTGCATGCAGGAATTGATGAAGCCGGCGACCGACCCGTCCTCCTGCCGTACGATCAGCGCCGAATGCCGGCCGACCTCGTAGACGTAGTAGTCGCCGGGCTCGGGGATGTGCTCCTCGCGGCATGCCCATTGCCACGCGCGCGGCCACATGCGCTCCATCTCGCGGTCGAAGAAGGCCTGGCTGGTGTATCGCTCGAACGGGATGTCCTCGTCGCCCAGGAAGCGCGGGCTTTCGAGTTCGAACACCGGCGGCACCGGCTTGCCGTCGCGGTGCACCATCTCCTGCGCGGAGGGCGTGGCCCGGCCTCTGGTCAGCGACTTCAGGAGTTCGTTCATGACGGTGTCTTCCCCGTGGTTCGCCAGAATACATTTTTATTGCACAATTGCACAATTAAAAGCGATGCTAGGATCATGGGCGCGGGCATCTCTGTAGGGATGCGCCGGCCGCAGACGCAAACGGGACATGGGAGACAGTCATGGGTCAGCTCGATGGCAAGGCCGCCGTCATCATCGGCGCGTCCGAAACCGGCAACATGGGGCAGGCCATCGCCCGCCGCTACCGCAAGGAAGGCGCGCAGGTGGTCGTCGCCAGCCGCAAGGCCGAGGCCTCGGCCGCCTTCGCCCGGGAGATCGGCGGCTTCTCGACCGCCTGCGACATCACGAAGAAGGACGACCTGTACGCCCTGGCCGACTTCGCCAAGCAGAAGATGGGCAAGGTCGACATTGCCGTGAATTCGTCGGGCCTCGCCCTGGGCGGCCCGTTCCTCGAGTTCGGCGAGAAGGACCTGGACACCCTGATCGCACTGCAGTTCAAGGGCTCGTTCTTCTTCCTGCAGGCCATGGTCGCCGCCATGCTTGATACAGGCGGCTCGATCATCCAGCTCAGTTCGGCGGTGGCGCAGCGATCGACCACGGTCGATGGCGGGTTTGACGCCTATATGGGCACCAAGGCGGGCATCGACCACGTGGTGCGCGCCGTCGCCAACCAGTTCGGGCGGCGCGGCATCAGGGTCAACACCATCGCCGCGGGCCATACCGACACGCCGATGCATCACGGCGCCTATGAAGGCGACATCCCGGACTGGATGAAGGCCTGCTTCGCCGACGCCACGCCCATGGGCCGCTACGGCACCTGCGAGGACATCGCCGCCGCCGCCGTCTGGCTGGCCAGCGACGAATGCTTCATGACCGGCGAGGACATGCAGGTGAACGGCGGCCTCACCCTGCGCCGCAATCCGCTGAAGGACGACCTGGAGCGCTACGAGCGCGAGTGGAAGCCGGCCTGAACGGGAGAGGTCCGATGGACGAATTCGATGTGGTGGTGCTGGGCACCGGCGCGGCCGGCCTGACGGCGGCGATCCGCGCGGCGGAAGGCGGCGCCAAAGTGGCCCTGTTCGAGAAGGGCGACAAGATCGGCGGCACCAGCGCCACCACATCGAATTCGTCCATCGGACCTCTCCCGTTCAGGCCGGCTTCCACTCG
>JBKJNE010000219.1:0-2587 GCA_046596015.1 Alphaproteobacteria bacterium | reverse complement strand
TGGCGGTCTGGTCCGGTGGCCATCTTCATTGACTTCATGTGGTGCGGGCGCCCGAAAGCGGAATGGGCGTGTGACAAACGAGCGACAGAGGCCGAGGTGGCACAAGCAAACGTGTCTGTTCGGCTACCCGGCCGGTTTCGCCGCGCGATGTCGGTGGAGGGGCCGAAAAGGCAGGCGGCATGGCCAAGGCATGGCGAGGTTCGATATCCTCGTCGGCATGAGTGCCAACTATTTCGACCTCACGGGCAAGGTTGCCCTCGTCACCGGCGGTAGCCGGGGGCTGGGCTACCAGATGGTGAAGGCCTTCGCTGCCCACGGCGCCGACGTCTTCATCACCAGCCGCAAACTCGAGGCCTGCGACAAGGCCGCGGCCGAGGTCCGTGCGCTCGGACGCAAGGCCGCGACCCATGCCTGCAATGTGGCCAATTGGCAGGAGCTGGATGGCCTGGTCGAGGCGGCCTACGCCGCCTTCGGCAAGATCGACATCCTGGTGAACAATGCCGGCTCCTCGCCGCTCGCGCCCTCGTCGCTCGAAACCTCGGAACAGCTCTTCGACCGCATCGTATCGCTCAACTTCAAGGCGCCGTTCCGCCTGATGTCGCTGGTCGGCAGCCGCATGGCCAAGGGCGACGGCGGCTCGATCATCAATATTTCCAGTGCCGGTGCGCTCCGGCCTCGCCCGGCGATCACACCCTATGCCGGCGCCAAGGCGGCGCTCAACGCCATG
The DNA here is from genome assembly GCA_046596015.1 of Alphaproteobacteria bacterium. Taxonomy (GTDB): domain Bacteria; phylum Pseudomonadota; class Alphaproteobacteria; order SMXS01; family SMXS01; genus RI-34. The sequence goes on along the minus strand of JBKJNE010000219.1, from coordinate 1,860 downwards.
ACCGAGGCCTTCGCTTTCGAGTACGGTCCGAAGGTGCGCGTGAACACGATCTCGCCCGGCCGCTTCCTGACCGACGTCTCCAAGGCCTGGCCCGAGGAGCACAAGAAGAACGCCACCGCGGCGCTCAAGCGCAGCGGCAGCCCGGAAGAGATCGTGACGGCCGCGCTCTATCTCGCCTCGAGCAAATCGAGCTTCACCACCGGATCTCTGGTCCGGGTCGACGGAGGAATTGCCTGATGAAAATGAAAGCCGGCGTTCTCACGGTCTGCGGCGCGCCGCGACCCTTCGCCAAGTCGAAGCCCATCCATGTCGTCGAAGTCGATCTCGATCCTCCCGGCGAGGGCGAGGTGCTGGTCAAGGTGGGCGGCGCCGGGCTCTGCCACTCCGACCTGTCGCTGATCAACGGCGACCGGCCGCGGCCGGTGCCGATCGTGCTGGGCCACGAAGGCGCGGGCGAGATCGTCGAGCTGGGCAAGGGCGTGCACGACGTGAAGGTGGGCGACCATGTCTGCTTCACCTTCAATGTGAGCTGCGGCCGGTCGCCGTTGATCAGTGACAGATCGGAGTGGCAGAGGCCGGCACCGCCCACCTTGACCAGCACCTCACCCTCGCCGGGCGGATCGAGATCGACTTCGACGACATGGATGGGCTTCGACTTGGCAAAGGGCCGCGGTGCGCCGCAGGTGGTGAGAACGCCAGCTTTCATCTTCATGGGCTATTCCTTTTCTCATTCGTCGTGTCTTGCTTGGGGGCGGGCCACTCCAGTGGCGCGATCTTTCCTGTGCCGACAATGACGCGCGACTGGAGTCGCGCGCCCCCAGCGGTCGAGGCGACGAGGCGGTCTCACGCTATTCCTCCGTCGACCCGGACCAGCGATCCGGTGGTGAAGCTCGATTTGCTCGAGGCGAGATAGAGCGCCGCCGTCACGATCTCCTCAGGGCTGCCGCTGCGCCTGAGCGCCGCCGTCGGGTTGGCCTTGTGCTCCTCGGGCCAGGCCTTGGAGACGTCGGTCAGGAACCGGCCGGGCGAGATCGTGTTCACGCGCACCTTCGGCCCGTACTCGAAGGCGAAGGCCTCGGTGAGGGCGTTGAGGGCTGCCTTGGCACCGGCATAGGGCGCGATTTGCGGCCGAGGACGAAGCGCGCCGGCGCTGGAAACATTGATGATCGACCCGCCGTCACCCGCTGCCATGCGGCTGCCGACCAGCGACATAAGCCGGAACGGTGCCTTGAAGTTCAGCGACACGATGCGGTCGAAGAGCTGCTCCGAGGTTTCCAGCGACGAAGGCGACAGCGGTGAGGAACCGGCGTTGTTCACCAGGATATCAACCTTGCCGAAGGCGGCGTAGGCCGCGTCAACCAGGCCATCCAGCTCCTGCCAGTTGGCGACGTTGCAGGCATGGGTGGCAGCCTTGCGCCCCAGCGCCCGGACCTCGGCCGCAACCTTGTCGCAGGTCTCCAGTTTACGGCTGGTGATGAACACGTCGGCGCCGTGGGCGGCGAAGGCCTTGACCATCTGATAGCCCAGCCCGCGGCTGCCGCCGGTCACCAGGGCGACCTTACCGGTGAGATCGAAATAGTTTGCACTCATGCCATCGAGGATATCGAACCTCGCCCTGCCTTGGCCATGCCGCCTGTCTTTTCAGTCGCTCCGCCGACATCGCGCGGCGAAATCGGCCAGGCAGCCGAACGGACACGTTTGCCTGGTGCCACTTCGGCCACTGTCGCGCGTTTGTCACACGCCCATCCCACTTTCGTGCGCCTGCACCGCATCAAGGAGAAGAAGATGGCCACCGGACCAGACCGCCAGAGCCTCCAGGACCTGCTCCATGACGAAATGATCGACGGCATCGACGAGGAG
>JBKJNE010000168.1:0-3517 GCA_046596015.1 Alphaproteobacteria bacterium | reverse complement strand
CGCCGCCGGGCCGCAGGCCGAACATGTTCATGTGGATGGCCGCGCAGGCGCCGCCCTTGTCGGTGCCGTGGTCGAAGCCCATCCAGGCGGCGATCGAACTGCCCCAGTCGCCGCCCTGCGCCACGTAGGATTTGTAGCCGAGGACATCGGTCATCAGCGCGTTCATGGCGCGGGCCTGCTCGCGCGGGTCGACCGGGCTGGGCGGCTTGCCCGAATAGCCGTAGCCGACCAGCGATGGCACGATCACATCGCAGCCGTCCCCGGCCTTGCCGCCGAACCGTTCCGGATGGGCGAGGCGCTCGACGCATTCCAGGAACTCGAGATAGGAGCCGGGCCAGCCATGCAGCAAAATCAATGGGGCGGGGTTGGGTCCTGATCCTTTTTCATGGATGAAGTGGATCGGGATGCCGCCCACATCCGCCTTGAATTGGGGGAACCGGTTCAGGCTGGCCTCAGCCTTGCGCCAGTCGAACCCGTTCAGCCAGTAATCGCACAGCGCCCGCATATAGGCGCCATTGGCGCCGTACTGCCAGCCCGCGTCCACCGGTTCCTCGAACCATTCATAGTCGCGCACCCGCGACATGATGCGGTCGATGTCGTGCTGCAGGATATCGACGGTGAAGGGTTTTATTTCAACCCCCTATCCCCAATTCCTCAGAAACTCCCGCAGATCCTCCAGGAAGATTTCCGGCTGCTCGAACGCGGCGAAGTGGCCGCCTTTCGGCTGGTCCTTCCAGTGCACCACGTTGTAGCCCTTCTCGGCGTAGGAGCGCGGTGGCACCGGCGCGATCTCGCGCGGGTAGGACGCGACGCCGGTCGGCACCTCGCAGCGCTTGCCGGGCGGGAAGGCGAAGCCGCCTTCGGTGCCGACGCCGTAATACTGCCAGGCCGCGGTGTTGAACCGGCGCGTCACCACATAGAGCATGATGTTCGTCAGCAGCTTGTCCTTGCTGTAGACGGCCTCGATATCGCCGCCTTCCTTGCCCTCGTTCGACAGGTCGGACCAGGTGTGGAACTTCTCGGTCAGCCATGCGGCCACGCCCACCGGGCTGTCCATCATGGCATAGGACAGCGATTGCGGCTTGGTGCCCTGGACCATGAAATAGCCGCGCTCAACCGCCATGCGCGCCTCGGCATAGGCGGCCCACGCCTTTTCCTCGGGCGTCTCAGGGGGCGCCGCGACTCCGGCGATTCCCGCGGGGGCGTTGCCGCCGGGGCGGACGCCGATCAGGTTCATGTGGATCGATTTCACCGCGCCGCCTGTGTCGGCGCCGTGGTCGAATCCCAGCCAGCCGGCGATCAGCGCGCCCCAGTCGCCGCCCTGGACCACATAGGACGTGTAGCCAAGCACTTTCGTCATCAGCCCGTCCATGAACACGGCCTGCGCGCGCGGTCCGATCGGTTTGGGAGGCGGCCCCGAAAAGCCGTAACCCACCAGCGACGGAATGATCACGTCGCGCCCGTCCTCGGCCTTGCCGCCATATCGTTCCGGATGGGCGAGGGGACCGGTCAGGTGCAGCAGTTCGAAATACGAGCCCGGCCAGCCATGCAGCAGGATGATTGGCAGTTTGTTGGGGTTGGAGCCGCGCTCGTGGACGAAATGGATGTCGATGCCATCCACATTGGCCTTGAACTGGGGCCATTCGTTGAGCCTCGCCTCGGCCTTGCGCCAGTCGTACCCGTTCAGCCAGTAGCCGGTCAGCTCGCGCAGGTACGCCTGGTTGCAGCCATACTTCCAGCCGGCATCGACGGGCTCCTCGAACCATTCATATTCGCGGATGCGGTGCCTGATACGGTCCAGCTCATGGTCCGGGATGTCCACCCGGAACGGTGTCACGGCAGTCACGGTTCACGTCCTCCCCAGGAATTTCGGTATCAGGCGGCAATCATGCCGCCATCCACATGCAGCGCGCCACCCGTCATATAGGACGACTTGTCCGACAGCAGGAAGACGACGCCGTCCGCGATCTCGGCGGCCGAGGCCAGCCGCTTCATCGGCACGCCTTGGGCGAACACCTCGTCGTTGCCGCCGGTCGCCGCGTCCATCGGCGGCGTCTTGGTGTTGCCCGGGCAGATCACGTTCACGCGGATATTCTTTTCGGCATACTCCAGGCCGGCGCACTTGGTCAGGCCCATGATGCCGTGCTTGGCGGCGGTGTACCAGTTCAGGCCGGGCATGGCTTTCACGCCGTAGATCGAGGCGTTGTTGACGACGGCGCCGCCGCCCGCGCGCATCATGGCGGCGAGCTCGTACTTCATGCAGTAGAAGGTGCCCTTGAAGTTGAGGTCGATGCCGCGATTGAACTCGTCAAGGCTCATCTCGTGGATCGGCACCAGCGTCTCGTGGAACATGCCCGAATTGTTGAACGCCAGATCGAGCCGGCCGAACTCCTTCTCGGCTCGCGCCACCAGCGCCTCGCACTGCTCGGCGACCGAGCAGTCGGTGCGGTGGAACAGCGCCTTGCCGCCCGCCTTCTCGATCTCGTGGCAGACCGCTTCGCCCTTGTCGGCCGAGCGGTTGCCGATCACAACGGTGGCGCCCTCGCGGCCCATGGCGATGGTCGCGGCGCGGCCGATGCCGCTGCCGCCGCCGGTGACGATGGAAATCTTGTTCTCGAGCAGCATGACCGGTCTCCCCTTTGTCCCGTTGATCGGGATTTCGCCGACCTTATCAGAATTCTCCGGCACGCCGGAAGAATCGCGGCGGCAAATAATCAGGCCTGCAGTTTTTGATTCTGGTGACGCCGGGCGTGCCGTGCTAAGGCACGCTCCGCTCTAAATCCCTCTCCAGAAATTCAGGGCGTCCATATCAATCCCGGCCGGTAACCGGACCGGCGGCAGCAGGCAGCGCGTGATCAAGGCAGGCAGATCGACGGGAAGGTGGTTGACCGTGCAACTGGTCGCCGTTTCGGCGCTCGGCCCGTTCGGCATGCACCTGATCATACCGGCGATCGCGCCGATCAAGGAATATTTCGGCATCTCCGCGTCGACCGCCGCGCTGCTGGTCAGCGCGACCCTGGGCGGCATCGCCATCTCGACCCTGTTCTTCGGCCTGCTGGCGGACCGCTTCGGCCGCCGGCCCATGCTGATGATCGGCGTCGCCTGCTTCGTCGTCGGCAGCCTGATGGGCATGTTCGGCGAAACCGCCGGGCTGGTCATCGCGGGCCGGGTGGTGCAGGGAATCGGCGGTTCGGCCGGCATCGTCATCTCGCGCGCGGTGATCCGCGACCTGCACAGCCATGAGAAGGCGACTAGCATCCTCGCCTATCTGACCATGATCGTCATGGTGGCGCCGATCATGGCGCCGGCGTTCTCCGGCTTCCTGGTGCACAGCTTCGGCTGGCGCATGGTGTTCGAGGTCTCGGGCGTGTTGGGCTTCGGCGTGCTGGCGTGGCTCGTGGCCCGGTTCCCGGAAACCCTCAAGGATCCGATCCCGCTGCCCGACTTCATCTCGCTGGTGCGCGCCTATCTCAGCGTCCTGCGCTCGCCGGCGTTCGTGCTCTACACCATGGTCGGC
>JBKJNE010000158.1:0-2619 GCA_046596015.1 Alphaproteobacteria bacterium | reverse complement strand
TTTCATAGGCGGTGAAGCGGCCCGCCTCGACGCTGGTGGGATTGGCCTCGAGCGTGATCTCCGGGTTGCCGGCATAGCCCCAGCGCTCGCCGATGCGCGCGATCACCGCCGCCGTGGTCTCCGGCGCCATCAGCGACGGTGTGCCGCCGCCGAAGAACACGCTGGTGACGGTACGGCCCGGCGTCAGCGCCGCGTAGTGGTCGATCTCGCGCAGCAGCCCGGCGCGCCAGCGGTCCTGGTCTACGCTTTCCCGCACATGGCTGTTGAAGTCGCAATACGGGCATTTCGACAGGCAGAACGGCCAGTGGACATAGACCGCGAAACCGGGTTCAGAAGCACGCATCGATCAGCCGCCGGAACGCCACGGCGCGGTGGCTGATCGCGTGCTTGGCGTCAGGGTCCATCTCGCCGAAGGTGATGTCATGGCCATCGGCCCGGAACATGGGGTCGTAGCCGAAGCCGTGCAACCCACGCGGCGGCCACACCAGCTCGCCGTGGACCTCGCCCTCGAAGGTCTCCACATGGCCGTCGGGCCAGGCCAGCGTCAGGGCGCAGGTGAAATGGGCGCGGCTGCCGTCCTTGCCGTCGGCCTGCAGCAGGTCGTGGACCTTCTGCATGGCGACGGAGAAGTCCTTGTCCGGCCCGGCCCAGCGCGCCGAATAGATGCCCGGGTCGCCGCCCAGCGCCGCCACCGACAGGCCGGAATCGTCGGCCAGCGCCGGCAGGCCCGAGGCCGTCGCGGCGGCCAGCGCCTTCAGTTCGGCGTTGGCGCGGAAGGTGGCGCCGGTCTCTTCCGGCTCCGGCAGGCCCAGCTCGCCCGCCGAGAGCGCGTCCACATTGTAGGGACGCAGCAGGTCGCCTATCTCGCGCACCTTGCCCGGATTGTGGGTGGCCACCACCAGCCGGCCGCCGGGAAAGCGCCGCGCCATCACTCGATCCCGAGCGCCTGGCGCTGGAAGCGGGCCAGATCGGCGATGCCGGCCTTGGCGAGCGACAGCAGGTGGAGGAATTCGGCCTCGGAGAACGGCTCGTCCTCGGCGGTGCCCTGGATCTCGACGATGCCGCCCGCGCCGGTCAGCACGAAGTTGGCATCGGCCTGGGCCCTGGAATCCTCCAGGTAGTCGAGGTCGAGCACCGGCTGGCCGTTGAACAGGCCGCACGACACCGCAGCGACCTGGCTGGTCAGCGGGATGCTCTCGATCAGGCCCTGGCCCAGCATCTTCTTGAAGCACAGATAGAGCGCCACGTAGCCGCCGGTGATCGAGGCGGTGCGGGTGCCGCCGTCGGCCTGGATCACGTCGCAGTCGATGACGATCTGGCGCTCGCCGAAGGCCTTCATGTTGGTGACCGCACGCAGCGAGCGGCCGATCAGGCGCTGGATTTCCTGGGTGCGGCCGGTCTGCTTGCCGCGGGCCGCTTCACGCGACGAACGCGTATGGGTCGAGCGCGGCAGCATGCCGTATTCCGCCGTCACCCACCCGCTGCCCTTGCCGCGCAGGAAGCCGGGCACGCCCTCGTCGAGCGAGGCGGTGCACAGCACGTGGGTGCCGCCGAAGCGCGCCAGGCACGAACCTTCCGCATAGGCGGAAAAGCCGGTCTCCAGCGAGATCGGGCGAAGCTGGTCGAGGGATCGGCCGGATGGGCGCATGATTGTTTCCCGTGAGGAAATGGTGGCAGGGTTCTAGTCCGTGTCTCCCGCCGCGTCCAGCGGGAGAGTAACTCCAGCCGTCATTGCGAGCGAAGCGCGGCAACCCAGGGCCGCGCGATCATTCTTGCAGGAAGAGCTGGGTTGCCGCGTCGCTACGCTCCTCGCAATGACGGCGAGGGTAGGGACCATTGATTGACGCCTTGCAGCGGATATCTACATAGTCGGGTCATGATCGAGGAACTGAACGAGCGCACGCGCAAGATCATGCGCGGCATTGTCGAAGCCTACCTGGAAACCGGCGAGCCGGTGGGCTCGCGCACGCTCGTCCAGCGGCTCGGCCTCAACCTCTCCTCGGCCAGCATCCGCAACGTCATGGCCGACCTGGAGGACGCAGGACTGCTCTACGCGCCGCACACCTCGGCCGGACGGCTGCCGACCGAGCGCGGCCTGCGCATCTTCGTCGACGGCCTGCTGGAATTCGGCAATCTGAGCCATGACGAGCGCAACGCCATCCAGGGCCGCATGGGCTCGGGCGGCCAGACCGTCGACGGCGTGCTGCAGCAGGCGTCGGCCATGCTGTCGGGCCTGTCGCACGCGGCCGGGCTGGTGATCGCGCCCAAGCTGAACGTGGCGATCAGGCACATCGAGTTCGTCAGCCTCAATCCGGGCCGGGCGCTCGCCGTGCTGGTGACCGAGGACGGCCAGGTGGAGAACCGCATCATGGAGGTGCCCACCGACATGATGCCGTCGACGCTCCAGCGCGCCGGCAACTATCTGAACGCGCGCATGACCGGCCGGACGCTGGACGAGGCCAAGGCCTTCATCCTGAGCGAGCTGACCGAGCACCAGGCCCAGCTCGACGCGCTGTCGGGCAAGGTGGTCGAGGACGGCCTCGCCATCTGGACCGGGCCGACCGAGGGCAACCAGACCCTGATCGTGCGCGGCCAGAGCCACCTCTTGGAGAACCTGGA
>JBKJNE010000524.1:0-4530 GCA_046596015.1 Alphaproteobacteria bacterium | reverse complement strand
GATCGACACCACCGGCGCGGGCGACCTCTACGCCGCCGGTTTCCTGTCGGGCCTGACGCGCGGCCGGCCGCTCGCCGACTGCGGTCGCATGGGCGCCATCGCCGCCGCCGAGGCGATCAGCCACATCGGCGCGCGGCCCCAGGCCGACCTGGCCGCGCTGCTTGAGGAAAAGCTGGGATAGTCAGGAGTCCGCAGCCGGTTCGGGGGTTTCCCCGTCCACCAACCGCTGCAGGTCGGCCCGGGCGCGGCTCACCCGGCTCTTGATGGTGCCGACGGCGCAGCCGCACACCTTGGCCGCTTCCTCGTAGGACATGCCCGCCGCGCCGACCAGCATCAGCGCCTCGCGCCGCGACGGCGACAGCTTGGCGAGCGCGTCGCGCACCGCGAGCAGCTCCATGTGCCCGGTCTGGGCGGCGGGCGTGGCGATGTCCGGTTCGTTGCCTGTCGGCTCCTGCTCGAACTTCCGGCGGCGTATGCCGCTGAGGAAGACGTTGCGCAGGATGACGAACATCCACGCCTTGAAGTTGGTGCCGGCCTGGAAACGGGCGCGCGCCGACCATGCCCGCAGCAGCGCGTCCTGCACCAGGTCGTCGGCCTGCGATGCCGAACGGCACAGGCTGCGCGCATAGCCCCGCAGATGAGGGATGATCAGCTCGAGCGCATCAGAGAACGCATTGTCCGAGAGCGCGGCCGGAGCTTCTCGCGCTCCCGCCGCCAAGCCCTCGGCACCTGTATCGTAACTCTCCATACAACCCCCGGATCAGACAACCTGTGGTTGTCGGTTCACGGACGGTTAACGCCAGGGTGAGGGAAAAGTGTCCGGAAAACCCGGCAAAAATGGGTTGTACGAAAGCGTACTTAGCCCTTCGGCCACTCCCTGGCCAGCATGGGGCCGAGTCGTTTGCCGCCGAAGATGTGGATGTGCAGATGCGGCACTTCCTGGTGCGAATTGGGACCGTGGTTGGCGAGAATCCGGTAGCCCGGCTCGACCAGCTCCAGCTCGGCCGCGACCTTGCCGACTGCGCGGAAGAAGCCCAGCACCAGCGCGTCAGGCGCGTTGGCCGTGAAGTCGGCCATGGAGACGTATGGCCCTTTCGGGATCACCAGAACGTGGATCGGCGCCTGCGGGTTGATGTCGTGGAAGGCGAGCGCGCTGTCGTCCTCGTAGACCTTCTTGCAGGGGATTTCACCGCGCAGGATCCGGGCGAAGATGTTGCTCTGGTCGTAGGCCGTCACTTCTTGCGCCCCTTCTTCTCCTCGATGCCGGAGACGCCTTCGCGCCGCGCCAGCTCGGCGAACACCTCTTTCGGGGTAACCCCCTTGGCCGACCACAGCACCATCAGGTGGAACAGCAGGTCGGCGGATTCGGCGATTGTCTCGCCCTTGTCCTTGGCGACGGCGGCGACGATGGTCTCGATCGCCTCCTCGCCCATCTTCTCGGCGATCTTGTTGAGGCCCCGGTCGTGCAGCTTGGCGACATAGCTCTTGTCCGGGTCGCCGCCCTTGCGGGACTCGATGAGCGCGAACAGCTTGTCGATCATGTGTTGCTGGGCCATGGCGAAACCTTATGGGCCGACGGGTCGGATGGCAACGCCCGCCGCCGCCATGTGCTGCTTGGCCTGGGCCACCGAAAAGGTGCCGAAGTGGAAGATCGTGGCGGCGAGCACGGCAGTCGCGTGGCCGTCGCGGATGCCTTCGACCATATGGTCCAGGGTGCCGACGCCGCCCGAGGCGATCACCGGAATCCGCACCGCGTCGGCGATGGCGCGGGTCAGCGGGATGTTGAAGCCCTGGCCGGTGCCGTCCCGGTCCATGGAGGTGAGCAGGATCTCGCCGGCGCCGTTCTTCTCGGCCTGCCGGGCGTACTCGACCGCGTCGATGCCGGTGGCGTTGCGGCCGCCATGGGTGAATATGTCCCAGCGGCCCGGCGCCACCTGCTTGGCGTCGATGGCGACGACGATGCACTGGGAGCCGAATTTCTCGGCCGCCTCGCGCACGAAGTCCGGGTTGTTGACGGCGGCGGTATTGATCGAGGCCTTGTCGGCGCCCGCCAGCAGCAGGTTGCGGACGTCGTCGACCGTGCGGATGCCGCCGCCGACCGTGAGCGGCATGAAGCACTGCTCGGCCGTGCGGCGGACCACGTCGAGGATGATGCCCCGGTTTTCGTGGCTGGCGGTGATGTCGAGGAAGCAGAGCTCGTCCGCGCCGGCGGCGTCGTAGACTTTCGCTTGCTCGACCGGATCGCCCGCGTCGCGCAGGTTGACGAAGTTGACGCCCTTGACCACCCGTCCGTCCTTAACGTCGAGGCAGGGGATGATGCGCGCCTTCAGCATGGGGGTTTCGCCTGAGGCGGGCAACGCCCCTCACCCAACCCTCTCCCAGAGGGAGAGGGCTTTTCCGTCCCGCGCCCCGATCCCCTCTCCCTCTGGGAGAGGGCTAGGGTGAGGGGCGTTCCATCCACACACACCAACCTCATTTCAGCAACTCCAGCGCCGCCTTCGGATCGAGCCTTCCGTCATAGAGCGCCCGTCCGGAGATCACGCCCTCGAACGGCGCGCCGGTGGCCTTCAGCGCGACCAGGTCGTCGAGCGACGCGACGCCGCCGGACGCGATCACCGGGATGCGCGTCGCCCGCGCCAGCAGGGCCGTCTGCTCGACATTGACGCCGGTCAGCGCGCCGTCGCGGTCGATGTCGGTGTAGATGATCGCCGCGACGCCGGCATCCTCGAACCGGCGAGCCAGGTCGACGACGGTGATGGTCGAGGTCTCGACCCAGCCTTCCACCGCCACCATGCCGCCGCGCGCATCGATGCCGACGACAATGCGGCCGGGAAACCGCCTGCAGGCTTGCTTCACGGTGGCCGGGTCGCGCAGCGCCATGGTGCCGAGGATCACCCGGCGCACGCCCTTCTCCAGCCACATCCCGATGGTCGCCATGTCGCGGATGCCTCCGCCAAGCTGCACCGGCAGCGAGATCGCCTTCAGGATCGCCTCGACGGCGGGCGCGTTGACCGGCTTGCCTTCGACGGCGCCGTCGAGGTCGACGAGATGCAGCCACCGGAAGCCGGCGTCCTCGAATTCGCGCGCCTGCTCGGCCGGGTTCTCGCCGTAGACGGTCGCCCTGTCCATGTCGCCATAAAGCAGGCGCACGCATTTGCCGTCCTTCAGGTCGATGGCGGGGAACAGGATCACGGCGTCCACCTCAGGAAGTTGGCGATCAGCCGCAGTCCCGCCGCCTGGCTCTTTTCCGGGTGGAACTGGCTGCCGATCATGTTGGCGCGCCCGACCAGCGCCGTGACCGGCCCGCCATGGTCGGCGGTGGCCAGCAGGTCGGCCGGATCGTCGGGCCGGAAGGCGTAGGAGTGCACGAAATAGACGTGCTCGCCGGTGGCGATGCCGTCGAGCACCGGGTGCGCGGCGCGGATGTTCAGGTCGTTCCAGCCCATGTGCGGAATCTTCAGCGACGGGTCCGCCGGCTCCATCAGCGCAACCGTGCCCTTCAGCCAGCCCAGCCCGGGATGACGGCCATGCTCCAGGCCCCATTCGGCCATCAGCTGCATGCCGACGCAGATGCCGAAGAACGGCGCCTTGCGGCCGTGGACCGCTTGCTCGAGCGCCGCGCCCATGCCGGCGATGCCGAGCAATCCCTGGCGGCAGTCGGCGAAGGCGCCGACGCCCGGCAGCACCACGCGGCCGGCCGATGCCACAACCGCCGGATCGGCGGTGACGACGATGTCCTGCCCCGTGCCGGCCTCGGCGGCGGCACGGGCGAATGCCTTTTCGGCCGAGCGCAGATTGCCCGAGCCGTAATCGATGATCGCGACGGTTTCAGCCGTGGCCATGGCTTTCTCGCGGGGTTTGGTTGCGGGGGCATATGCCCGCATCGCGCGGGCATGACAAGCTCAAACTACGCCGGGATCGCCGGCGTGGGGCTATGGGGCGCGGTGCTATGGGGCGTGGCGGCGAGCTGGTTGAGGCGCTTGCCGAAATAGCGCATCTCGGCCTCCTCAATGGACTCGCCGGTCGAGACACCGGTCTCGACGAAGCCGCGCCGCGCCAGCGCCGAGCGCTGGAAGTCACGGCCGAAGATGCCGACGCCCATGGCGACCACCACCTGGATGGCCCAGTTCAGATATTCCGGCACGCCCAGCGTGGTCTGGCCGAACCCCAGCAGCAGGTAGACGCCCAGCACCACGAAGCCGGCGAGCCATGCCCGGTGCACCCACAGCCACAGGAAGGTGAAAACGAACGCAAGGATGCTGAACCCCTCGCGGACGAACTCGACCTCGCCCTCCAGGCCGCCCTTTTCGTGGACCGTGTAGAGCCTGGTCGCGGCCATCAGAGGCTCCCGCCGAGCACGCCCTTGGTCGACGGCACCGCGTCGGCTTTGCGCGGATCGATGGCAAGCGCCTGCTTCAGGCTGCGGGCGACGCCCTTGAAGCAGCTTTCGACGATGTGGTGGTTGTTCTCGCCGTACAGGTTCTCGATGTCCAGCGTGCAGCCGGCCGACTGGGAGAACGCCTGGAACCA
>JBKJNE010000082.1:0-2785 GCA_046596015.1 Alphaproteobacteria bacterium | reverse complement strand
GGCGGCATTCTTCACCGGCCGCGCGCACATCTCCGGATCGCGCTCGATGATCTCCAGCGCCTTGATCGCCGCGGCGATGGTGCCGGGCGGCAGGCCCGTCGAATAGACGAAGCTGCGGCCCCGGTTGCGGATCAGGTCGGCGACCGGCTGGCTGGCGCACAGATAGCCGCCATAGGCGCCGATGGCCTTCGACAGGGTGCCCATCTGCAGCGGCACGTCCGACTTGGTCTTGCCGAGGAAGCTGCTGCCGCGGCCGCCACCGACCACCCCGAGGCCGTGCGCGTCATCGGTCATCAGCCAAGCGTCGTAGTCGCGGGCGAGGGCGGCAAGGTCGTCGATGGGCGCCATGTCGCCGTCCATGCTGAACACGCCGTCGACGGCGATCAGGCAGACGCCGTGCGCGGCGCGGTGCTCGCGCAGCAGGGCGCGGGCATGGTCCAGATCGTTGTGGCGGAACACCTGCATATTGGCGCCGCTCATCCGGCCGCCGGCGAACAGGCAGGAATGGTTCAACTCGTCCTGCAGAACCAGATCGCCCTGGCCGACCAGGCAGGGGATCACGCCCACATTGGTCAGGTAGCCGCTGCCGAACACCAGGCAGTCCTCGGTCTGCTTCCAGCGGGCGAGCCCCGCTTCGAGCGCATCGTAGAGCGGCGTATTGCCCGAGATCAGCCGCGAGCCGCCCGATCCCGCGCCGTAGCGCGAGGTGGCCTCGCGCGCCGCCTCGATCACCTCGGGATGGTGCGACAGGCTGAGATAGTCGTTGCAGCAGAACGAGATGAGGTCGCGGCCGCCGCGCCGTGCGCCGGTCTCGCTGAAACGGTCGGTCGGGATCATCCGGCGGCGCAGGCCCCGGGCCTCCAGCCGCTCCAGCTTTTCGCGGGCAAAGTCGTCGAGCGATGTCATGGCGCGTCATGTATCATAGTCGCCCAGAACTGGACAGGCGCGGCAACATAGTTGCCGCGTGGCTTGACAGATGAGGCGGGCGCGGCAAGGGTAGCCGCGAATTCCGGAGGATGCCGATGACCGATACAATCCGCCACGACTGGACGCTCGGGGAAATCAAGGCGCTGTTCGATCTGCCGTTCAGCGACCTGATGTTCCGCGCCCAGGGCGTGCACCGGCGGAACTTCGATCCCAACAAGGTCCAGCTCAGCACCCTCTTGTCGATCAAGACCGGCGGCTGCGCCGAGGATTGCGCCTACTGCCCGCAGGCGGCGCGCTATGATACCGGCGTCGACGCCGGCAAGCTGCTGTCGCTGGAAGAGGTTCTCGCCGACGCGAGCCGGGCGAAGGGCGCGGGCGCCTCGCGCTATTGCATGGGCGCGGCGTGGCGCTCGCCCAAGGACAAGGATCTCGACAAGGTGATCGACATGGTGCGCGGCGTGCGCGCCATGGGCCTCGAAACCTGCGTCACCCTCGGCATGCTCAAGGCCGAGCAGGCCAGGCGGCTGAAGGACGCCGGCCTCGACTATTACAACCACAACATCGACACCTCGGAAGAGTTCTACGGCGAGATCATCACCACCCGCTGCTACGAGGACCGGCTGGAGACGCTGGAGCACGTGCGCGATGCCGGGCTAAGCGTCTGCTGCGGCGGCATCGTCGGCATGGGCGAGTCGCGCGACGACCGCGCCGGCATGCTGATGACCCTGGCCAACCTGCCCAGGCATCCCGAGAGCGTGCCGATCAACATGCTGGTGCAGGTCGAGGGCACGCCGCTGTTCGGCGCCGAGACGCTGGACCACTTCGAGTTCGTGCGCACCATCGCCGTCGCCCGGATCATGATGCCGGAAAGCTTCGTGCGCCTGTCCGCCGGCCGCGAGGCCATGGACGACGCGGTGCAGGCGCTGTGCTTCCTCGCCGGCGCCAACTCGATCTTCTACGGCGAAAAGCTGCTGACGACGCCGAACCCGGAGAACAACCGCGACGCCCGCCTGTTCGACCGGCTGGGCATCGCGCCGCTGGGCACGGAAGACCTCGCGGCGCGTCACGCGGCTGAATGACCTCATCCGCGCCAAGGCTGCCCAACACGGCGCCCGAATGGCTCCGTGACGGCTACCAGCACATCTGGATGCCCTACACCCAGATGCAGACCGCGCCGCCGCCGGTGCCCGTGACGAAGACCGACGGCGTGCGCCTCACCCTGGCCGACGGGCGCGAACTGATCGACGGCACCGCGTCGTGGTGGACGGCCTGCCACGGCTACAACCATCCGCACATCGTCGCCGCCATGCACAAGCAGGTCACCGAGATGCCGCATGTCATGTTCGGCGGGCTGGCGCACGAGCCGGCGTTCAGGCTTGCCTCGCGCCTCGCCGCGCTGACGCCCGGCGATCTGAACCGTGTCTTCTTCGCCGAAGGCGGGTCGGTCGCCGTCGAGGTCGCCATGAAGATGGCGCTGCAGTACTTCATCAACCGGGGCCAGAACGAGCGCACCAAGTTCGTCAGCTTCTACGGCGGCTATCACGGCGACACCTTCGCCGCCATGTCGGTCTGCGATCCCGAGGACGGCATGCATGCGCTGTTCAAGGACGCCATGCCCCAGAACTACATCATGACGCTGCCCGGGACGGCCGAGCAGATGGACGCGTTCACGCTGTTCGTGGACGAGAACGCCCACCGCATCGCCGCCGTCATCGTCGAGCCGCTGGTGCAGGGCGCGGGCGGCATGAAATTCCACGATGCGGGCGTGCTTCGCTGCCTGCGCCAGGCCTGCGACCGGACCGGCGCGCTGCTCATCTTCGACGAGATTTTCACCGGCTTCGGCCGCACGGGAGCGATG
>JBKJNE010000486.1:0-3265 GCA_046596015.1 Alphaproteobacteria bacterium | reverse complement strand
GGTTGCTGCTGGCCCAGCCCGAAGTGGCGCCGGCCGGCCTGGGCGCGCGGGATTCACTGCGGCTGGAAGCGGGCCTGTGCCTCTACGGCGCGGACCTGGACCAGAACACCACGCCGGTCGAGGCCGGGCTCACCTGGACCATCGGCAAGCGGCGCAAGATGGAAGGCGGCTTCATCGGGGCCGAGGCGATCCTGGAGCAGCTGTTTTCCGGGCCGAGGAAGGTCCGAGTCGGCATCCGGCCGGAGGGCAAGGCGCCGGCCCGCGCCCACACCCTGATCGTCGACGAGACCAACAACGAGATCGGCGAGATCACCTCCGGCGGCTTCGGGCCGACCGTGGGCGGGCCGGTCGCCATGGGCTACGTCACGCCCGATTACGCCGATGACGGCACGGCCATCGGCCTGGTCATCCGCGGCAAGGTTCATCCGGCGCGCATCGCGCCGCTTCCTTTCGTTCCCAAAGGCTGGAAATAGGAGCCGTATCCATGAGCGACGTCCGCTACACCAAAGACCACGAATGGATCCGGCTCGAAGGCGGGGTCGGCGTCGTCGGCATCACCGACTATGCCCAGAACGCGCTGGGCGACGTGGTCTTCGTCGAGGTGCCCGAGGCCGGCAAGGCGCTGACCGCCGGCGGCGAGGCCGGGGTGATCGAATCCGTCAAGGCCGCCAGCGAGATCTATTCGCCGGTCTCCGGCGAGGTGGTCGAGGGCAATGCCGGCCTCGACGGCGACCCGGCGCTGGTCAATTCCTCGCCGACGGGCGACGGCTGGATCTTCAAGGTGAAGCTGTCCAACCCGGACGAGGTCGGGACGCTGATGACCGAGGCCGAATACCAGGCGTTCGTGGACGGGCTCGACTGAATGAGCTGGAGCCGCACCGACCGTATCGTCTTCCACGCGCCGCCGTCCGGCGAGCCGGCCGACTGGCGCACGCTCCGCCGCCCCATGCTGGACCTGTCCCGCCGCGTCTGGCGGCGCGAGGGCGGCTTCCGCTTCTCCGGCCCGTCCAGCACGCCCGACCCGACCGTATCCGGCAACGCCCGCATGCGCGCCTCCAGGAAGAAAAGGATTCACTGAATGCGCTACCTGCCGCTGAGCGACGACGACCGCCGCGACATGCTGGCCAGCATGGGCGTAGGCAGCGTCGACGACCTGTTCCGCGACGTGCCGCCCGCGGCCCGGCTCGACGGACCGCTCGACCTGCCGCGCCACCAGGGCGAGCTGGAAGTACAGCGCCACATGGAGGCGCTCGCCGCGAAAAACACCTCGGCCGGCAGCGTGCCGTTCTTCGTCGGGGCAGGGGCCTACCGGCACCACGTGCCGGCCAGCGTCCAGCACCTGATGCAGCGCGGCGAATTCCTCACCGCCTATACGCCGTACCAGCCCGAGATCAGCCAGGGCACGCTGCAATATTTGTTCGAGTTCCAGACCCAGGTGGCGCGGCTCACCAGCATGGATGTGGCCAACGCCTCGATGTATGACGGCTCGACCGGCTGCGGCGAGGCGGTGCTGATGGCCCAGCGGGTCACCAAGCGCCGCAAGGTCATCCTGTCCGGCAATCTGCATCCGCACTATGCCGACGTGGTCGACACGGTGACCCGGTTCACGCCGGAGGAAGAGACCATCGTGCGCCGCGCCCCGGCGCCGCAGGGCGGCGAGGACCTGATCGGCCTGATCGACGGGGCGACGTCGTGCGTGGTCGTGCAGAACCCGGACTTCTTCGGCCGCATCAATGACTTGACGGATTTAGCGGCGGCAGCGCATGAAGCCGGCGCGCTGCTGGTCGTGGTGGTGACGGAGGCGGTCTCGCTGGGCGCGATCAAGTCGCCGGGCGAGATGGGCGCTGACATCGTCGTCGGCGAGGGCCAGTCGATCGGCAACAGCCTCAACTTCGGCGGGCCCTATCTGGGCCTGTTCGCCACCCGCCAGAAATATGTCCGGCAGATGCCGGGGCGATTGTGCGGCGAAACCGTGGATTCCGAGGGGCGGTGCGGCTTCGTGCTCACCCTGTCGACCCGCGAGCAGCATATCCGCCGCGAGAAGGCGACGAGCAATATCTGCACGAATTCAGGGCTTTGCTCGCTGGCCTTCACGATTCACATGACATTGCTGGGCGAAGAGGGGCTGCGCCGCCTGGCCCGGCTGAACCACGCGAAGGCGATCCGCGCGGCCGACACGCTCGCCCGCGTCCCCGGCGTCGAGGTGCTGAACGACACCTTCTTCAACGAGTTCACCATCCGGGTCTCGCGCCCCGCCGCGCAGGTCATCGAACTGCTGGCGCAGCACAAGGTGCTGGGCGGCGTGCCGGTGTCGCGCTTCCACGACGGTCACGACGACCTGATCGTGCTGGCGGTCACCGAGACCAATACGGACGAGGACATCGCCGCGCTCGCCGCGGCGCTGGCGGAGGTTCTGAAATGAACAGGCAGGGACGCCCGACCGGGCCTTCGGTCAGCACGGGAGAAACCGCCGGCGCCACCTGGACCGGCAACAAGGCGCTGGCGCTCGACGAGAAGCTGCTGTTCGAGCTGGACGGCTGGGGCCGCACCGGCGTCGACCTGCCGGACGCGGAGCTGGGCGCCGACCGGCTCGGCGGGCTGGCGCGCACGAGGCCGATCGGCCTGCCGGGCCTGTCGGAGCCGCAGGCGGTGCGCCACTACACCCGCCTGAGCCGCAAGAACTACGCCATCGACATGGGCCTGTTCCCGCTGGGCTCGTGCACCATGAAGCACAATCCGCGCCTCAACGAGAAGGTCGCGGGGCTCCCGGGCTTCGCCGACATCCATCCGCTGCAGCCGGTCTCGACCGTGCAGGGGGCGCTCGAGGTGATGGAGCAACTGGCGTACTGGCTGACCACGCTCACCGGCATGCCCGGCGTGGCGCTGTCGCCCAAGGCCGGCGCCCATGGCGAGCTGTGCGGCCTGATGGTGATCCGCGCGGCGCTGGAAGCCCGCGGCGACGCGCGCAGCCGCGTGCTGGTCCCCGAATCCGCCCACGGCACCAATCCGGCCACGGCGGCGCTGTGCGGCTACACGGTCGATTCCATCCCGGCGACGCCGGCGGGCCGGGTCGACGTGGACGCCATGGTCGCCAAGCTGGGGCCGGACGTCGCCGCGCTGATGCTGACCAACCCGAACACCTGCGGCCTGTTCGAGAGCGATATCATAGAGATAGCCGGGAAAGTTCACGAAGCGGGCGCGTTCTTCTACTGCGACGGCGCCAACTTCAACGCCATCGTCGGCAAGGTGCGGCCGGGCGATCTGG
>JBKJNE010000473.1:0-2585 GCA_046596015.1 Alphaproteobacteria bacterium | reverse complement strand
GCCGCCGTTCGGCGGGAGATAGCGGTACTGCAACTGGGCGTTGTCGGCGTCGCCGCGCCTGAGACGCTGGAAGGTCGAAGCGACGCGCTCCAGGTCATCCGGATGTACCTCCCGCATCGCCACCTCGGCGCTATAGGCGGCATGAGTGTCGTCGAGGCCCAGAATCTTTCGCGTTTCCACGGGTATGGAGTAGAGGCCCGTGGCTATGTCGTAGCGCCAAGGCCCGAGCCGCGCCAGCGCCTGCGCCTGGCGCAGCTGGCTTTCCCGCCGCGACAGTTCGGCGAGCGCGGTGTTGCGCTCGGTGACGTCCAGGTAGGACAGGATGACGCGGAATGGCTCGCCCTCGTCGTCGCGCACGACGCCGGCGAGGATCGCAACGTCGAACTCGCTGCCGTCCGCCCTCACCATGCGCAACTCGCCGGTCCAGCGGCCGGTCTTGCGCAGGGTATCGGTCGAGCCGGTGACCTTGTCGGGCTCGGTGATGAAGTCGAGGAACGAGCGGTCGACGATATCGTCGAACGACTTGTAGCCCAGCAGTTCGACGAACGCGCTGTTGCCGTAGGTGTAGTGGCCATCGAGCGTCGACATGGTGAGCGGGCTGGCGGCGGTCTCGAAGGCCCGGTCGCGGAAGGCCAGCTCCTGCTGTGCCAGGCGTTGGTCGGTAATATCCTGGATAGTGCCATGGACCTGGAGCGGCTTGCCCTCGGCGTCGCGGCTGGCGCGGATGGCGAGACGAAGCCATACGGTGACGCCGTCGGGCCGGATCACGCGGGTTATCAGCTCGGGGCGTGGTTCAAGGCCGGAACGGACCCGATCGATGCGGGTGGCGACATCGGCGGCGTCGGCCGGATGGACCGGCCCGATCAGTTGGTCCATGCGGATGGTCAGTGCCGTATCGCCGATGCCGATCAGCCGGCACATCTCGGGCGAGCACATCACCATGTCCGTCTTCACATCCCAGTCCCAGGTGCCCACATGGGCGATCTGCTCGGCGATCTCCAGCGTCTTCTCGGTGGCTTCCTTCGCTGCCTCGGCCTCGACGCGACGGGTGATGACCTCCGTCAGCATGATCATTCCGAGCGGCAGGCTGCCATCGGCCTTCAGCGGCACCAGCTCCCAACGGATATAGATGGCGCTGCCGTCCGATCGCTCGAAATGGTCTTCCTCGCACAGCAGCGTTTCGCCGGCGAGGCACCTCGCATGCTCGGCCTTCCAGCGTTCCGGTGCGTCGGGAAAAACGTCGTAATGGCAGCGGCCGAGAATCTGCTGGTCGCCCAGCTCGTAATCCTCGTACCAGCGGCGGCTGGCCGCCAGATACCGCATGTCGCGGTCGAACACGGCGATGGCCGAGGGTGCCCGCTCGAACAGAAGCCTTACGAAATCGCTGCCGACGCCGCCGGACAACAGCCCTTCGAGCGCGCTGAGCTCCAGATATTTGCGTTCAGCCAAACCCATGGATCGCAATCGTCATCTCAAATCCGCCTGAACCCAGTTCGGGCGACTTCAGCATAGCCGATCGTTCCGGAGCCTCATACGGGACTTTGTAACAGCTCTGCTCAGAGCCTTACGGCGTCTGGTCCTGCGACTTACTCTGGACGCGGTCCGATCAACGCTTTATCTCCTGTGCCCGCCGGATGACCGGCGAGCCGCTGTTGAACCGCCGTGAGAAATTGACGCGCCATGGGACAGGACGACATCAACCGCCCCTATCCTGAAGTCGAGCCGAACCCCAGCTTCCCCGCTGTCGAGCGGGACATCCTGGCGTTCTGGCAGCGCGAGGGCATTTTCGAGCGTTCGGTGAACGACCGGCCGGCCGTCGCGGACGGCGCCAGCAACGAATACGTCTTTTATGACGGCCCGCCCTTCGCCAACGGTCTGCCACACTACGGCCACCTGGCGACCGGCTTCGTCAAGGACATCGTGCCGCGCTACCAGACCATGAAGGGCAGACGCGTCGAGCGCCGGTTCGGCTGGGACTGCCACGGCCTGCCGGCCGAGCTGACCTCGGAGAAGGAGCTGGGCATTTCGGGCCGCCAGGAAATCCTGAAATTCGGCGTCGCCAGGTTCAACGAGCATTGCCGCACCTCGGTGATGCGCTTCACCCGGGAATGGGAAGACTACGTCACCCGTCAGGGCCGCTGGGTCGATTTCCAGAACGACTACAAGACCATGAACCTGCCGTTCATGGAGAGCGTGATCTGGGCGTTCAAGCAGCTGTGGGACAAGGGCCTCATCTATGAGGCCTACCGCGTGCTGCCCTACAGCTGGGGCGCGGAGACGCCGCTCTCCAACTTCGAGATCCGCCTCGACGACGCGACCCGGCCCCGACAGGATCCGGCCATCACGGTGGCGTTCGACCTCGATCCGGTCGATGGCGATCCCGGTCCGCTGAAGATCCTGGCGTGGACCACCACGCCCTGGACCCTGCCGTCCAACCTGGCGCTCGCCGTAGGTCCCGACCTCACCTACACGGTGGTCGAGTTCGACGGAACCCACTTCGTGCTCGGCGAGGCGACGCTCGCGCACTACGCCGCGGAGCTCGGCGAGGCCACGACCGTCACGACCTTCGCGGGAGCCGACCTGGT
>JBKJNE010000386.1:0-5463 GCA_046596015.1 Alphaproteobacteria bacterium | reverse complement strand
CGGCGGCGCGCTCGCGGTGCCGGTGGGCGGATTCATCGGCTCCATGGCGGCGCTTGCGCTGCTCTATGCGCTCGCCGGCCGCGGCGTCGACGTCATGACCCTGATCCTGGCTGGCGTGGCGGTGAACGCCTTCGCCGGGGCGCTGACGTCGCTCGCCCTCAACCTGGCGCCCAGCCCCTGGGCGGCACTGGAGATCGTGTTCTGGATGCTGGGCTCGCTGGCCGACCGCAGCATGAGCCACGTGATCTTCGCCGCGCCGTTCGCCGTCGCCGGCATGGCGCTGGTGCTGACGTCGGGCAGGGCGCTCGACGCCCTCAGCCTGGGCCAGGACACCGCCCGCAGCCTGGGCTTCAGCCCGCGCGCCGCCACCGTGAAGGTGATCCTGGGCACCGGCCTGGCGGTCGGCGCCGTGGTCTCGGTCACCGGCATGATCGGCTTCGTCGGGCTGGTAGTGCCGCACCTGCTGCGGCCGGTGATCGGCCATCATCCCAGCCGCCTGCTACTGCCCAGCGCGCTGGCGGGCGCCGCCGTGCTGCTCGCCGCCGACATCCTGGTGCGGGTGCCGATGCGCGGGCCGGAGCTGAAGCTGGGCGTGGTGACGGCGCTGGTCGGCGCGCCGTTCTTCCTGCACCTGATCCTGAAGACCCGGCGGAGCGGCGCATGACGTCGATCCGCGCCATGGACCTCACCGTGTCGTTCGGCGACCTGCCGGCTGTCGCGGGCGTCAGCTTCGAGGCGGGGCCGGGCGCGCTGGTTGGGCTGATCGGCCCCAACGGCGCCGGCAAGACCAGCCTGATCCGCGCGCTCGCCGACCTGGTGCCGTTCGGCGGCGCCGTCGAGCTGGATGGAAGGCCGGTCAGGCAGATCGGCCGCCGCGCCTTCGCCCGCATGGTCGCCTATCTGGCGCAGAGCCAGCCGGTGCACTGGCCGTTCAGCGTCCGCGACCTGGCGGCGCTGGGACGCCTGCCGCACCGCGCTGTCTTCCAGGGCCTGTCCGACGCGGACCATGCAGCCGTCGACGAGGCGCTGGCGCTGGCGGCGATGACCGGTTTCGCGTCGCGGCCGGTCGACACGCTGTCGGGTGGCGAGAGGGCGCGGGCGCTGCTGGCGCGGGCGCTGGCGGTGAAGGCGCCGGTCCTGCTGGTCGACGAGCCCATCGCGGCGCTCGACCCCTATCACCAGATCGAGATCATGGAAGTGCTGCGCGCCTATGCCGAGGCGGGCGCGCTGGTGATCGCCGTGCTGCACGACCTGACGCTGGCCGAGCGGTTCTGCCACCGCCTGCTGCTGCTGCGGGGCGGCAGGCTGCTCGCCGACGGCCCGCCTGCCGAGGTCCTGGTCGACGAGAACGTCCGCGCGGCCTACCGCGTAGCGGTCATCCACCACATCCACGACGGCCAGCGGGTCACCGTGCCGTGGGAGCGCGTCGACGATCACTAGAGCCGACCGTTTCGGGCGGCACCCCTTGTCTGTATAAGGAGTACCCTCGTTCCCGACCGGCGGCCGCATGCGCATCCTGCACGTCTTCGACCATTCCATTCCCCTGCACAGCGGCTACACCTTCCGCAGCCTGGCGATCCTGCGGCAGCAGCGGGCGCTGGGCTGGGAGACCGTGCAGGTGACCGGCCCCAAGCAGGGCAACGACCGGGATTTCCAGGAAACCGTCGACGGCGTCGAGTTCTTCCGCTCCGGCCAGCCGCCCGCGTTCACCCGCTCGCTGCCGCTGATCAAGGACCAGGCCATCGTCGGCGTACTGGCGCGGCGGCTGGAAGCGGTGGCGCGGCAGGCCCGGCCCGACATCATCCACGCCCATTCGCCGGTGCTGAACGCCCGCGCCGCGCTGTCGGTGGGGAAAAAGCTGGGCATTCCAGTGGTTTACGAGATCCGCGCCTTCTGGGAGGACGCTGCCGCGGCCCACGGCACGTTCCGTGCGGGTGGCATCCGCTACCGCATCGCGCGGCATCTCGAAACCAATGCCGTGCTGGCGGCGGGCGCGGTCGCCACCATCTGCGAGGGCCTGCGCCAGGACATCCTGGAGCGCGGCGTGCCGGACGAGAACGTCATCGTCATCCCCAACGCCGTCGACCCGGACGAATTCGCCCATCCCGAGCCGCCCGATCCGGCGCTCAAATCCCGGCTCGGGCTCGACGGCGCGACCGTGCTGGGCTTCATCGGTTCCTATTATGGTTATGAGGGCCTCGACCTGCTGCTCGAGGCGATGCCGTTCATCCTCGCCCGCAGCCCCCGGGTGAAGCTGCTGCTGGTCGGCGGCGGGCCGGAGGAGCAGGCGCTCAAGGCGCAGGCCGAGCGGCTGTCGCTGGGCGAGGCGGTGACCTTCGCCGGCCGGGTGCCGCACCAGGATGTGGCGAAATACTATGCGCTGGTCGACGGCTTCATCTATCCGCGCCGTCCGATGCGGCTGACCGAGCTGGTGACGCCGCTGAAGCCGCTGGAGGCCATGGCGCAGCGCAAGCCGGTGCTGGCCTCCGACATCGGCGGCCACCGCGAACTGATCGCCCACAATGTCACCGGCCTGCTGTTCCCGGCCGGAAGCCCCGACGCGATCGCCGAGGCGGTGAATGGCTGGGTCGCCGATCCGGCGCGGTCGGCGCGCCTGCTCGACGAGGCCTACCGTTACGTCACCGAGGTCCGGACCTGGGCCAACAGCGTCGCCCGCTACGGCCCGGTCTA
The DNA here is from genome assembly GCA_046596015.1 of Alphaproteobacteria bacterium. Taxonomy (GTDB): domain Bacteria; phylum Pseudomonadota; class Alphaproteobacteria; order SMXS01; family SMXS01; genus RI-34. The sequence continues at coordinate 2,772 of JBKJNE010000386.1, read as the reverse complement.
CGAGCGGCTTGCCGGGAAACGGCTTGGCGGCGCCTGACAAATCAACCCATAATCCCCAAGGGCGCAAAGCGATGGGGCCGCGAAACCATGGGGCAGACGTGACATTGATCGGGGGGCTGAGGACAGGCGCCTGGCTGACCCGCGACCGCGTGGCGTCCTATGCCGGCATCCTGGTGGTGCTGGAAATCCTGCTGCTGATCTTCTTCGTCCTGGGCACCCACGGCCTGATCGTCGATCTCAGCATGCCGGTGACCACCGACTTCGCCAGTTTCTACGGCGCCGGGCTCCTGGCCGTCGAAGGCGCGCCCCGCCTCGTCTACGACCAGGCCGCCCATCTCGACACGATCCGGCGGGTGACCGCGCCGGGCATCGACTACCTCTACTACTACTATCCGCCGGTGTTCCTGCTGATCTGCGCGGCGTTCGCGGTGCTGCCCTACCTGCCCGCGTTCTACCTGTTCCAGGCGGTCACCATGGCGGCTTATCTGGTAGCCGGACAGGCCATCCTGCGGGAGAAGGGCGCGATGGGCTGGCTGCTGCTGCTCGCCAGCCCGGCCGTGTACTGGACGCTGGGCCTGGGACAGAACGCGTTCCTGACGGCGGCGGCGTTCGGCGGGGCGCTGCTGCTGGTCGACAAGCGGCCGTTCCTCGCCGGGCTGCTGTTCGGACTGGTCTGCTACAAGCCGCATTTCGGCCTGCTGATCCCCGTGGCGCTCGCGGCGGGCGGGCACTGGCGCGCCTTCATCGGGGCGGCGGTCTCGGTGCTCGGGCTTATCGCCCTGTCCACGCTGCTGTTCGGCTGGCAGACCTGGAGCGACTATCTGGTGCTGTTCTCCGGCGCCAGCGGCTCGTATGAGCACGGCGACATCGACCTCGCTGCGTTCATCACCCCGTTCGGCGGCGCGCGGCTGATCGGCATCCCGGTGGCGGCCGCCTACGGCCTGCAGGTGGCGGCAACCCTGGCGGCGGCGGTGGCGGTGGGATGGGTCTGGCGGCGCAAGGCCAGCCTGCCGATCCGTGCCGCCGTGCTCTGCGCGGCCGTGCCGGTCGCCGTCCACGTGGCGCTGCTCTACGACATGGTGCTGTCGGCCATCGCCATTTTCTGGCTGATCCGCGCCTCGCGGCAGACCGGTTGGCTGCCCTGGGAAAAGACCCTGCTGGCGCTGGTCCTGATCGCCCCGCTGGTGTCGCGCTTTCCGTTCGGCATGACCTGGCACGTCCCGCTCGGCCCGCTCGCCGCCCTCACGCTGCTCGTCCTCGCGGTGCTGCATGCGCGGCGGGAGCTGGCGGGGCGGTCGGCTGCGATCGCGGGGCGGGCTTGAGCAGCTCCCCGCCTCTCGTGACGATCGTCATTCCCACCGTGAACCGGCTGGGGCTGTTCCGGAAGGCTCTTGCCAGCGCGCTGGCGCAGACGGTTCCGGTGGAAATCATCGTGTCGGACAACGGCTCGTCCGATGGAACGGAGGTCGTGCTGCCGTCGCTCGACCTTCCCGCCAATGTCCGGCGGTTTCGCCACGCGCCGACCATGCCCGTGCAGGATCATGGCTGGTTCCTGATTTCGCAGGTGCGGACCGAGTGGACGGTTTTCCTGTCCGACGACGACTTTCTTGAGCCCGGTTTCGCGGCCGGTGTCGTCGAACTGATCGACGAGAAGCCGGACGTCGCTTTCGTCTACACTGGTTGCGACCTGTTCTATGCCGACGTGGCGGTGCCCGGGCATGTGGGGCCGCGCTTCGAGAACGCGCCCGACTTCCTGTTCAACTTCATGGACGGCAAGCGGAACATCAGCATGTGCGCCACGGCTTTCCTCACGCAGGGCCTGCGCGACGCGGGGCGGCAACCCGACAATGTTCTGATCGGCGACATGTATTATTGGACCAAGGCGCTCGAAAGCGGCGGCGTTGTCGGGTGCGACGACCGCCACCTGTCGAACTATTTCTTCTACCGTCCCGGGATGACGTCGGAGACCAGCCGCAACAACGTCATCAACTGGGCGCGCGAGAGCCGTGAGGTTGCCACGCGAATGCGCAGCCTCATCCTGGCCGATCCGCGCAACACCCACGACAAGGCCAGCGTGGATCGGCTTGCCACGAAGTTCTTGTCGCTCACCGTATCGAATCAGTTTGCCTGGAATGCCCTGCGCGGCGCCGGGAAGGGGACTCTGATCCGGTCGTTCTTCCGGTTGGCCTGGATCATCCTGCGCAACGTGCATGCGATCGTCCGCGTTGGCGGCGTCATCGTCCTGCCCCGATCTGTCGTTGAAGACAGGGTTCTCGCCCACGCCCGGCGGCAGGCGCGTGACGCCGGGCGGCTCACGTGAGCGCCCGGATCGCCGGCCTGTTGACGCGACTGCGCGGGGAAGGGTCGCCCACCGGGCTTTATGCCGTCGGCACGCGCGTGGTCGCCGCGGCGGTATCCTTCGTCGGTGGTATCCTCATTCTGGTGCTGCTCGACCCGGGCCGCATCGGCGTCTTCCTCTCGTTCACCAGCCTGGCGGGTTTCTCCGCCGTCGCCGACCTCGGCCTGACCTATTCGTTCCTGCTCGCGGTGTCGTCGCGTCCCGCCAATGAAGCGCCTGGGGTTGCCTGGGCGGCGTTGGCCGCCGCCGTTCCGACCGTGCTGGCCACGAGCGTGGTGATGTTCATCGGCGGATCGTTCTTCATGATGGAGGGCGATGTCGAACAGGGAAGGTGGCTTTGGCCGTGGATCGCCTTCTGCGCCGCCTCCAGCGTTCAGCTCGTGCTGACGCTCGGGCTTACTTATGTGGAAGGC
>JBKJNE010000492.1:0-2850 GCA_046596015.1 Alphaproteobacteria bacterium | reverse complement strand
CTCCACTTCGGGATCGGGCGTCGCCTTGCGGTCGTCGCCGTACTTGTAGTAGCCGGCCTTGGTCTTCTGGCCGTGGCGGCCCTTGCCGACCAGGATGTCGGCGATCACCGGGAACTTGGGATCGATCGGGAACAGGTCGGGAAACTCGCTGCGGGCGCGCGCCCCCACGTCGAGGCCGGCGAGATCGCCCATCTGCAGCGGACCCATCGGCATGCCGAAATCGTAGAGCACGCTGTCGATCTGGTGTGGCGTCGCGCCTTCCCACAGCATCTTGTTCGCCTCGCCGCTGTAGCGGGCGATCATCCGGTTGCCGATGAAGCCGTGACAGACGCCCGCGACCACGCCGATCTTGCCGATGGTCTTGGCCAGCGCCATGCAGGTGGCGAGCACGTCCTTGCCGGTCTTGGCGCCGCGGACGACCTCCAGCAGCCGCATCACGTTGGCCGGGCTGAAGAAATGCAGGCCGATCACGTCCTGAGGCCGGCTGGTGACGGCGGCGATCTCGTTCAGGTCCAGATAGGATGTGTTGGACGCCAGGATGCAGCCCGGCTTGCAGATGCCGTCGAGCTTGCGGAACACCTCCTTCTTGATCGCCATGTTCTCGAAGATCGCCTCGATGACGATGTCCGCATTGGCCATGTCGTCGTAGTTCAGGCTGGGCGTGATCAGGCCGAGGCGCTTGTCCACCTGCTCGGCGGTCAGCCGGCCCTTGGCCTGGGTGTTGCGGTAGTTCTGCTCGATGATGCTCATGCCGCGGTCGAGCGCTCCCTGGGTCGCCTCGACGACCGTGACCGGAATGCCCGCATTGGCGAAGTTCATGGCGATGCCGCCGCCCATGGTGCCCGCGCCCAGCACCGCCGCGGTCTCGATCTTGCGCAGCGGCGTGTCCTTCGGCACGTCCGGAATCTTGGCCACCTCGCGCTCGGCGAAGAACATGTAGCGCAGCGCCTTGGATTCGGTGCTGGCCATCAGCTCGGTGATGCCGGCGCGCTCCACCTTCATGCCCTCGTCGAACGGCAGGTTTACCGCCGCCTCGATGGTCTGAACAATCTTCTCGGGCGCCGGGAAGCCGCGCATCTTCGACAGGCCCTTGCGGAAATCGGCGAAGAAATTGGCCGGCAGGCTGGACGCGTCGATGCTGATGTCGCGCACCTTGCGCAGCGGCGCGCCCCGGTCGATGAGGTCGCGGGCGAAGGCGATGGCGCCCTGCCTGAGGTCGCCGGCGACCACTGCGTCGATGATGTCGAGGGTCTTGGCCTCGGGCGCCTTGATGGGATTGCCGTCGATGATCACCTTCAGCGCCCGCTCCGGCCCGATCAGGCGCGGCAGGCGCTGGGTGCCGCCGGCGCCCGGCAGCAGGCCCAGCTTCACCTCGGGCAGGCCGACCTGGGCCGACGGCACGGCAACGCGGTAATGGGACGCCAGCGCGGTCTCGAGGCCGCCGCCCAGCGCGGTGCCGTGGATCGCCGCGATGATCGGCTTGGAGGAATTCTCCATGGTCTCCTGGACCGAGCGCAGGTCCGGTCCTTTCGGCGGCTTGCCGAACTCGGTGATGTCGGCGCCGGCGATGAAGGTGCGGCCGTCGCAGATCAGGATGATGGCCTTGACGTCCGGGTCGGAATCCAGCGCCTTGACCCCGTCGAAGATGCCTTGGCGGACCGGCGCGGAAAGGGCATTTACCGGCGGGCTATCGACTGTAATGATGCCGATATCACCCTGCTTCTCCCACCTTGCGGCAACTGACATGATCGTTTTCCCTGAGTTGGTTCTTTTCTGGTTGGAAAGCTCGCACGACGGGTGGCCACCCGTGAGGCATTCCTGTTAGAACAGGTCGGACGAGCCGCCGACAATGTGCCAGACCACCGGTTTTACAGGCAAGGGTCATAGATGCCCGCTTTGATGCGCCGACGTGAAACGGGAGGCAGGATCGATCGTGCTCGTCCGCTCTCGTTCACCTTCAATGGAAAACCCTGCACCGGCTTCGCCGGCGACACGCTCGCCTCGGCGCTGCTGGCCAACGACATCTCGATCATCGGCCGCAGCCTGCGCCACAACCGGCCGCGCTCCATCATGGGCGTCGGCTATTCGGACCTGGGCGCCTACCTGAAGCTGCTCGAGAACGGCTCCACCCGGACGGTGTTCGCCACCCAGGTCGACCTTTACGAGGGACTGGCGGCGGAAAGCCTGCTGGCATGGCCGCCGCCGTCGCTGATGGAGCGGCTGCGCCGCGACCAGCCCAAGGCGCCGGGCACCGATCCCGTCCATACGTCCATGCGGCCCGACTTCTCGGCCGAATCCGGCTTTGCCCATTGCGACGTGCTGGTGGTGGGCGGCGGTCCCGCCGGACTGATGACGGCGCTGACCGCGGGCTATGCCGGCGCGCGGGTGATCCTGGCCGACGACGGCGTGACCTTGGGCGGCAGCCTGCTGTGGTGCACCGCGGCGATCGACGGCATGGCGAGCGACGAATGGCTGGCCGACGCCGAACACGCGCTGCGCGGGCTCGACGACGTTCGCCTCTTCACCCGCAGCACGGTGACCGGCATCGACGGCCGCGGCCATGTGGTGATCCTGCGCGAAATCCCCGACGCGTCCGGCGCCACCGGCCGCCAGTGGCAGGTATGGAAGGTCGTCGCCAAACAGATCGTACTCGCCTCGGGCACCATCGAACGGCCGTTCGTGTTCCCCGACAACGACACACCCGGCGTCATGCTGACCAGCGCGGTACTGGGCTATTCACGCCAGTTCGCGCTGCGGTCCGTCGACGGGCCGCAGCGCGAACTGGCGTGAATAGCCCAGTACCGCGCTGGTCAGCATGACGCCGGGTGTGTCGTTGTCGGGGAACACGAA
>JBKJNE010000529.1:0-5214 GCA_046596015.1 Alphaproteobacteria bacterium | reverse complement strand
CTCGTTGTCCGGGTTGAGCACGTCGATCAGCTTGATAAGGCCGTCGCCGGTGAGCGAGGGACCGCACTTAAGACCCAGTGGATTCTTCACGCCGCGCGCGTACTCGATGTGGGCGTGATCGGGCTGGCGGGTGCGATCGCCGATCCAGATCATGTGGCCCGACGTGTCGTACCAGTCGCCGGTGGTCGAATCGACGCGGGTCATGGCCTGCTCGAAGCCCAGCAGCAGCGCCTCGTGCGAGGTGTAGAAGCTGGTGCCGCGCAGCACCGGCGCGGTTTCCGACGTCACGCCGCACGCTTCCATGAACGCCAGTGCCTCGGAGATGCGCGAGGCCATCTCCTGGTAGCGGCTGCCCGCCGGGGAATCGGCGATGAAGCCCTGCATCCAGCCATGGACGCGGTGCAGGTCGGCATAGCCGCCTTGGGCGAAGGCGCGGATCAGGTTCAGCGTGGCCGCCGACTGCGAATACGCGCGCACCAGGCGCTGCGGATCGGGCCGGCGCGCCTCGGGCGTGAACTCCATGCCGTTGATGTTGTCGCCCTTGTAGCTTTCCAGGGTGACGCCATCGATTTCCTCGAAGTCGCTCGAGCGCGGCTTGGCGAACTGGCCGGCGATGCGGCCGACCTTGACGACCGGGCACGACGCGGCCCAGGTCAGCGCGACGGCCATCTGCAGCAGCACGCGGAACATGTCGCGGATGTTGTCCGGGTGGAACTCGGCGAAGCTCTCCGCGCAATCGCCGCCCTGCAGCAGGAAAGCACGGCCCTCGGCCACGTCGGCCAAGTCCTGCTTCAGGCTGCGCGCTTCACCCGCGAACACCAGCGGCGGATAGGACTTCAGCGTCTTCTCCACCTCGGCGAGTGCCGCGGGATCCGGGTAGGCTGGAATATGCTTGGCCGGCAGCGCTCTCCAGCTGTCCGGCGACCACTTCTTGGTCATGGCTTCGCCTTGTCGTTTAAAGTCATTCGAGGGCGCTGATATACGCTCAGCGCCCGGTTTTGGCCAGTTTTTAGAATCAATCCGCCTATTCGGCCGCCTGCTTCAGCCGGGGCACCGGCGTGCGCATGGTGACGAATTCCTCGGCGGCGGTCGGATGGATCGCGACCGTGGCGTCGAACTGGGCCTTGGTCGCGCCGCACTTGATGGCGATGCCGATGCCCTGGATGATCTCGCCGGCATCATGACCCACCATGTGCGCGCCCAGCACCCGGTCGGTCTTCGCGTCGACCACCAGCTTCATCATGGTGCGCTCGCTCGAGCCGCCCAGGGTGTGCAGCATGGGCCGGAAATCGGCCTTGTAGACGTCGATCTCGTTATAGCGCGCGCGCGCTTCATCCTCGGTCAGGCCGCAGGTGCCGACCGGCGGCTGGGTGAAAACGGCGGTCGGGATGTCGCGGTAGTCCATGGTCGTCGGCCGGCCGCCGAACTGGGTCGCGGTGAACGCCATGGCCTCGGCGATGGCGACGGGCGTGAGCTGGAACCGGTGGGTGACGTCGCCCAGCGCGAAGATGTTGGGGACCGAGGTGCGGAAATCGTCGTCGATGACGATGGCGCCGATCTCGTCCATCTTCACGCCCGCTTCGGCGAGGCCCATGCCCCTGGTCTTCGGATTGCGGCCAATGGCGTACATGACCGCATCCGTCTCGATGGTCGTGCCGTTCTCCTGCATCACCAGCAGGCTGCCGTCGGCCTGTTTGTCGATGCGCGCGATCAGCGAGCAGTTCACCCGCAGGTCGATGCCCTTCTTGCGCATCTCGGTCGCGACGGTGTCGCGCACGTCCCGGTCGAAGCCGCGCAGGACCTGCTCGCCCCGGTAAAGCTGGATGACCTCGGATCCCATGCCCCTGAAGATGCCGGCGAATTCCACGGCGATATAGCCGCCGCCCACGATCAGGATGCGCTTGGGCAACTCCGGCAGGTGGAACGCCTCGTTGGACGAGATGGCATGCTCGCCGCCCGGGACCTCGGACATGGCCGGCCAGCCGCCGGTCGCCACCAGTATCTTGTCGGCGGTGACGCGCCCCACTTCCTTGCCGTCCTTGGTCAGCGAAATGGTATGCGCGTCGACCAGCGCGGCGCGCGCCTCGTGCAGCACCACGTTGTTGTTCTTCAGGGTCTGGAGATAGAGGCCGCCTAGCCGGTCGATCTCCTTGTCCTTGTTGGCGATCAGCGTCGGCCAGTCGAAGCGCGCGCCCTCGATGGTCCAGCCGTAGCCGTGCGCCCACTCGAACTCCTCGGCGAAGGCCGACGCGTAGACCAGCAGCTTCTTAGGCACGCAGCCCCGGATGACGCAGGTGCCGCCGACCCGGCTGTCCTCGGCGATGCCGACCCGCGCGCCATAGGACGTCGCCATGCGCGCCGCCCGAACGCCGCCCGAGCCCGCGCCGATGATGAACAGGTCGTAATCGTAGTCAGCCATTTTGGTCTTCCGTTTCCAGCCGGCGGATCATCTCCTCCGCGACGACTTTCAATGCGGGCAGTTCAAGCCGCGCAATATTCCACATGGTTTCGTCGTCGATACGGTCATAGCCGTGGCGTAGGAAATTGCCTATGTCAGCGATCTGACGCCACGGGATGAGCATGTAATCCGCCTTCATTCCATCGGGAATATAACGGCTTGCCTCCGAGATTTTCTCGACGTTGCGCTCGACCGCGTCTTTAGTCAGCAGGTTGGCAACAAACTGCTTGTAGTCGAGCGCCGCGATATAGACGGCAACCCGATCGGCGAACTCCACGATGTCATGAAGCCTGAGCAGCGGCCCGCGATCGGCCATTCAGATAACCCTCTGCGCCTGAGCCTCGATGCCGGATTTCAGTCTGGGATGAAGACCCTCTCGGGTAACGAGGTCGACATTCGCCCCCAGCGTATCTTCCAGGAAATGCTTCAATGCGATGAGCGTAATCAGCGAAAATGCCTGCGGGTCGCTCTTCTCGAGGAAGAGATCGACGTCACTATCCGGCCCCGCCTCATTACGTGCCGTGGAGCCGAACAGATAAAGCGCCGCCGCGCCCCGCGCATGGATTTCATCCGCGTGGTCGCGCAGCACCCTGATGACCGTTTCCCTGTCCATGCCCGCAATATGGCGTCGGACAGCGATTTACTCAACCGTGACCGACTTCGCCAGGTTGCGCGGCTGGTCCACGTCCGTCCCCTTGCTCACCGCTGCGTGATAGGCCAGCAGTTGCACCGGGATCGCCTGCAGGATCGGCGCGACGAACTCGTGCATGTCGGGCAGCACCAGCGTCCAGGCGGCGCCGTCGCCGGCCGACTTCTCGCCCGCCACGTCGGTGACCAGCAGGATGCGGCCGCCGCGGGCGATGACCTCGTGCATGTTGGACACGGTCTTGGCGAACAGCCGGTCGCTGGGCGCCAGCACCACCACGGGCACGGCCGGGTCGATCAGCGCGATGGGACCGTGCTTCATCTCGCCCGCGGCGTAGCCCTCGGCGTGGATGTAGGAGATTTCCTTCAGCTTCAGCGCGCCCTCGAGCGCGATCGGATAGAGCGCGCCGCGGCCCAGATAGAGCACGTCGCGGGCCTTGGCGATGTCGGCGGCGATTTTCTCGATCCGGTCGTCGTGATTCAGCACCTCGGTGGCCGCCTTGGGCACCTCGACCAGCGCATGGGTCAGCTCGGCCTCGGTGGCGGCGTCGATGGCGCCGCGCGCCCGCGCCGTGGCGACGGCGAGGCACGCCAGCACCACGAGCTGGCAGGTGAACGCCTTGGTGCTGGCGACGCCGATCTCCGGCCCCGCATGCGTCGGCAGCACCACGTCCGATTCGCGGGCGATGGAACTTTCCGGCACGTTGACCACGCTGAGGATGTGCTGGCCCTGTTCGCGGCAATAGCGCAGCGCGGCGAGCGTGTCGGCGGTCTCGCCCGACTGGGAGACGAAGATGGCGAGCCCACCCGCCGGCAGCGCCGCCTCGCGGTAGCGGAACTCGGACGCCACGTCGATCTCGACGCTGACCCGCGCGGTCCGCTCGAACCAGTATTTGGCGACCATGCAGGCATAGAACGCCGTGCCGCAGGCCACCATGGTGATCTTCGGCACCGCGGCGATGTCGAACGGCATGGCCGGCATCACCACCGCGCGGCTGAGCGCGTTGTAATAGGTGCCGAGCGTGTCGCCGATCACCGCCGGCTGCTCGAAGATCTCCTTTTGCATGAAGTGGCGGTAGTTGCCCTTCTCGATCAGGCCGCCGACCAGCTTGGCCAGCTTGATCTCGCGCTGGACGACAGCGCCGGTCTCGTCGTGGATCACCGCGCTCGCGGACGTCAGCTCCACCCAGTCGCCTTCCGCCAGGTAGCAGATGCGGTTCGACAGCGGCCCGATGGCGAGCGCGTCCGAGCCCAGATACATTTCTCCATCGCCGTAACCGACGACCAGCGGGCTCCCTCGACGGGCGCCGATCAGCAGGTCGCCATGGCCGGCGAACAGGATGCCGATGGCGAAGGCGCCGTCGAGCCGCTTGAGCGCCGCGGCCGCCGCCTGCTGCGGCGAGGCGCCCTTGTCGAGCCCGGCGGTCACCAGGTGCGCGATCACCTCGGAATCGGTCTCCGTCATCATCACGTAGCCCTGCGCGGTCAGCTCCTCGCGCAGCTCGCGGAAGTTCTCGATGATGCCGTTGTGCACCACCGCGACTTTCTCGGTGGCATGTGGATGGGCGTTGTTCTCGTTGGGAGCGCCGTGGGTCGCCCAGCGCGTATGGGCGATGCCGACTGTGCCGGGAAGCGGGCTGGCGTCCAGCACCTTGCGGAGGTTGCCCAGCTTGCCCTCGGCGCGGCGGCGGTCGATGGCGCCGCCGTCCGGCAGGGTGGCGACGCCAGCCGAATCGTAGCCGCGGTATTCCAGCCGCTGCAGCCCCTCGACCAGCCGCGGCGTCACCGCCTCACGGCCGACGATACCGACGATGCCGCACATTCAGCCCTTGACCTTCTGCTTGGCGTTCTTGGCGCGGAACTTCGCCGCGCCCTTGGGAATCGACTTCTGCGGCGCGCGGGTGACGGCGATGGCGTCCTCCGCCACGTCGCCGGTGATGACGCTGCCCGCGCCGATCAGCGCGCCGTCGCCGATCTTCACCGGTGCCACCAGCGCGGTGTTGGAACCGATGAACGCGCCCGCGCCGATGTCGGTGAAATGCTTGGCAAAGCCGTCATAGTTGCAGGTGATGGTGCCCGCGCCGATGTTGGCCTGGGCGCCGACCCGCGCA
>JBKJNE010000456.1:0-2945 GCA_046596015.1 Alphaproteobacteria bacterium | reverse complement strand
CGGCGATCAGCAGTGTCGCCGACTTGGCCCGCGATATCCTGATGACCGGCGTGCTCGGCGCCGGTCTGGTCGCCGACTGCTTCGTGGTGGCGTTCAAGCTGCCCAACTTCTTCCGCCGTCTGTTCGCCGAGGGCGCGTTCAACGCCGCTTTCGTGCCGCTGTTCACCCGCAGGCTGACCGAGGACGAGACGGGCCAGACCGCCCGGCGCTTCGCCGAGGAAACCCAGGCGGTGCTGCTCACCGCGCTGCTGGCCTTCGTCGCCGTGATCCAGATCTGCATGCCCTGGGTGATGTACGTCCTGGCGCCGGGGTTCAGCGGCGATCCAGGGAAGTTCGGCCTGGCGGTCGAGCTCACCCGCATCACCTTTCCCTACCTGCTGTTCATCAGCCTGGTCTCGCTGCAGGGCGGCATCCTCAACGCCTGCGGCAAGTTCGCGGCCGTGGCCGGTACGCCGATCATCCTCAACCTGACCATGATCGCGGCCATGCTGTGGCTTGTTCCGCCCTATCCGCCCGGCCACACGCTGGCGTGGGCGGTCACCGCGGGCGGCGTGCTGCAGTTCCTGTGGCTGTTCGGCTCGCTGCGCTCGGCGGGCATGGGCCTCAGGCTGCGGCTGCCGCGCCTGACCGCCGACGTCAGGCAGCTGCTCAAGGTGATGGCGCCCGCCGCCATCGGCGCCGGCGCCATGCAGGTCAACCTGATGATCGACCTGATCATCGCTTCGTTCCTGCCGGCGGGCTCGATCTCCTACCTGTTCTACGCCGACCGGGTAAACCAGCTGCCCATCGGCGTGATCGGCGTCGCGGTCGGCACCGCCCTCCTGCCCATGCTGTCGCGGCAGGTGGCCGCCGGGCAGGAGCAGGACTCCCTGTCGACCATGAACCGGGCCATGGAGATGAGCCTGTTCCTCACCATCCCCTGCGCCGTCGCGTCCATGGTCGTCGCCGAGCCGTTGATCGCCACCATGTTCGAGCGCGGCGCCTTCACCGCCAAGGACACCTGGAACACGGCGATGACCCTCGCCGTGTTCTCGGCCGGCCTGCCCGCCTACATCCTGGTGAAGATCCTGACGCCCGGCTTTTTCGCGCGGCACGACACGGTGACGCCGGTGCGCTATTCGATCATCACCCTGGTGCTCAACACCCTGATCAGCCTGGCGCTGATGCAGACCTTCGCCCAGCTCGGCCTGGCGGCGGCCACGGCCATCGCGTCATGGACCAACGTGGGGCTGCTGACCTGGGGGCTGATGAAGCGCGGCCACTTCAAGGTCGATGCGCGGCTGCGCCGGCGCTTCCCGCGCATGCTGGTCGCCGCGGCGGCCATGGGGCTGGCGCTGTGGGGCATGGGCACGGCGTTCGGGCCATGGTCCGGACCCGAGGTGAGCGAGTTGCCGCGGATCCTGAAACTCGCCGCCCTCGTCGTCGTCGGCATGGCTGTCTACGCCGTCGTCTCCCAGCTCACCGGCGCGCTGCGGCTGGGCGAGCTGCGCGGCCTGATGCGCGGCAAGACCGACAGTTGAAAATCCGGTCCGAAAGGCCCATAACCCTGCGGCCATTCGAGCATTCAACGGGATCAGCGACGTGACGGCGACGGTATTTTCGGGCGTGCAGCCCACGGGCAACCTGCATCTGGGCAATTATCTCGGCGCCATCCGCAACTGGGTGAAGATGCAGGACGAGTACGACTGCCTCTATTGCATCGTCGACATGCACGCCATCACCCTGTTCCAGCCCCCCGACGAACTGCGCCGCAACACCCTCGAGGTCGCGGCGGCGGTGATCGCCTGCGGCGTCGATCCCAGCCGTGCCCTGCTGTTCAACCAGAGCCAGGTGCCGGCCCATGCCGAACTGGCCTGGATCATGAACTGCGTTGCCCGCATGGGCTGGCTGTCGCGGATGACGCAGTTCAAGGACAAGGCCGGCAAGCACCGCGAGCGGGCCAGCGTCGGCTTGTTCGTGTACCCCAACCTGATGGCCGCCGACATCCTGGCCTATAGGGCGACCCATGTGCCGGTGGGCGAGGACCAGAAGCAGCATCTGGAGCTGGCCCGCGACATCGCCCAGAAGTTCAACGTGGACTACGAGACCGAGTTCTTCCCGCTGCCCGAGCCGCTGATCCTCGGCGAGGCGACGCGGGTCATGTCGCTCAAGGACGGCACCAAGAAGATGTCGAAGTCCGATCCGGCCGAGGTCTCGCGCATCAACCTCAGCGACGGCCCGGACGAGATCGCCCGCAAGATCCGCAAGGCCCGTACCGACGCCGAGCCGCTGCCGGGGACACCCAAGGAGCTGAAGGACCGCCCCGAGGCGCGCAACCTGGTGGGCATCTTCGCGGCGATGTCGGACATGACGGCCGAGCAGGTCTGCGCCCAGTACGACGGCGCCCAGTTCTCCAAGTTCAAGCAGGACCTGACCGACCTGGCCGTCGCCAAGCTCGGACCCATCGCGGCCGAGTTCGGGCGGCTGCGGGACGACCCGGCCCATGTCACCGCGATCCTCCATGCCGGCGCCGAGAAGGCGCGCGAGCGGTCGGCGCCGATCCTGCGGCAGATCAAGGACATCGTCGGCTTCTTGCAGGTCTGACACCTGCAGCTTATCTATAGTTGTGGAGCAATCCACGACAAGCTGCCTTTGGGGGCATGGACAAGCCAATGGCCACATCATCAAGACTTCTCATCGTGCTCGTCGCGGCCCTAGCGCTCGCGGGCTGCGCCAGCAAATTCCGCAGCGACGTGTCGAGCTGGCACCGCCTGCCGCCGCCTTCGGGCGAAACCTTCGCCATCGACGCCAAGGACCCGCGCAAGCAGGGCAGCCTCGAGTTCCAGGAATATTCCGGCCTGGTCGCGGCCGAGCTGCAGCGCGTCGGCTACCGGCCGGTGGCGCGGGGCGCCCAGCCTACGCTCATCGTCCGCTTCGACTACGGCCTCGATGGCGCGCGCGAGAAG
>JBKJNE010000339.1:0-18908 GCA_046596015.1 Alphaproteobacteria bacterium | reverse complement strand
ACCTCCATGAGCTTCGGCGAGGGCGGCGTTCAGGTCGCCGAGGTCAAGACCGCGGCCGACCTTGAAACCTTCATCAACGTGCCCTGGGGCATCTACCGGGGCGATCCCTACTGGGTGCCGCCGCTGCGCTTCGAGCGCCGCGACACGCTGAACCGTGACAAGAACCCCTACTTCCAGCATGCCGAAGCGGCCTATTTCATCGCCCGCATGGACGGCCGGCCCGTCGGCCGGATCAGCGCCCAGGTGGACCAGCTTGCCCAGGTTCACCAGGGCCCGGGCACCGGCCATTTCGGCTTCCTCGACGCGGTCGACGACCCGCTGGTGTTCGACGCCCTGTTCGAGGCCGCAGAGAGCTGGCTGCGCGAGCGCGGCATGACCCGCGTGCTGGGGCCGTTCAGCCTGTCGATCAACGAGGAATCCGGCCTGCTGGTCGAGGGCTTCGACGAGCCGCCCCGGTTGATGATGGGCCACGCCCGCCCCTATTACGGCGAGCATGTCGAGGAGCTGGGCTACGCCAAGATCCAGGACATGTGGGCCTACGACCTGAACATAACCCACGAGTTCCCGTCCAACGTGCAGCGCATCCTCGACAAGGCGCGCAGGCAGGAGAAGCTGACGCTTCGCCGCATGCGCAAGAAGGACTTCGCGAGCGAGCTGAAGATCATCATCGACATCTTCAACGACGCCTGGCGCGACAACTGGGGCTTCATCCCCATGACCGACGCCGAGATCGACAAGATGGGCAGCGATCTGAAGCCGTTCATCAAGGAGCAGGGCTGCATGATCGCCGAATGGGACGGCGTGCCCACCGCCTTCATGCTGACCGTGCCCGACATCAACCAGGCCGCCGCCGATCTGGACGGCAACATGCTGCCGTTCGGCTGGGCCAGGCTGGCGTGGCGCCTGCTGGTCAAGTCGCCCACCCGCTGCCGCGTGCCGCTGATGGGCGTGCGCCAGCAGTTCCAGGGCACGCTCGCCGGTGCGTCGATGGCGCTGCTGATGATCGAGGAAATCCGCAAGGCGACGGTTAAGGAAGTCGGCTACCGCCGCGCCGAGCTGTCATGGATCCTGGAGAGCAACGTGCCGATGCAGCGGATTCTCGAAATGATCCTGTGCCGGCACTACAAGACCTACAGGATGTACGAGAAGGCGTTGTAGCTAGCGGCTGTCGACTCCGCTTCCCTTCTTGTACACTGCCCCAATACTCGATGGCGTCGGGGCCATCATCTCAACGAGGGGGACCAACACCATAAAGCACGTGATTATCCTGCTTGTCATCGCCGTCACCGTGGCCGCCTGCAGCCACCGCGCCAGCCGGTACGGCTACGAGCCGTCCAGCCAGGCTCAAGCGACCGACGGCAAGTAGCTCCGCACTCGCCAGTCCGAGGCGCACCGCTGCAGCGGTGCGCCTATAGCGTCGTCCCCACAACCCCACCCTCCACCAGCATCGCCGCGCCGGTCGTGGCCGAGGCCTGCGGCGAGCAGACATAGACGATCATGTTGGCCACCTCCTCCGGCGTCGCGAAGCGGTGGAGCAGCGAGGTGGGCTTGTTGGCCTTCAGGAAACCCGCGCCGATCTCCTCGGGGGTGACGCCCTGCTTCTTCGCCACCGCGTCGAGGAAGCCGCCGACGGCCCGCGACGTGGTTGGGCCGGGCAATACCGAGTTGACGGTGACGCCGGTGCCGGCCGCCGCCTCGGCGAGGCCGCGGGCGAGCGCGATCTGGGCCATCTTGGTGGTGCCGTAATGCACCATCTCCTTCGGCACCCGCTGGGCCGATTCCGAGGAGATGAACACGATGCGGCCCCAGTCGCGCTCCAGCATGCCGCGCATATAGGCGCGCGACAGGCGCACGCCCGACATGACGTTGGTTTCCCAGTAGCGATTCCACTCGTCGTCGGCCAGGTCGAGGAACGGCGTGGCCGAGAAGGTCGCCACGTTGTTGACCAGGATATCCACGTCCTTCACCGCCGCGATCAGCGCCTCGCAGCCGGCGGCGCTGGAGACGTCGGCGGCGACGCCGTCGACGGTCACGCCCGGAAACGCGGTCTTGATCTCGGCGACCGCACCGTCCACCGCCGCCTGGGTGCGCCCGTTGACGATCACCCGCGCGCCGGCGCCGGCCAGGCCCTCGATGGTCGCCCGGCCGATGCCGGCGGTCGAGCCGGTCACGAGCGCGGTCTTGCCGCTGAGGTCTATGCGCATGGTCGTCCTCCCCTTCTCCCCGTTTCAGCAGTCAGAGCGCTGATACGATATCCGTCGTCGTGAAATCGTTCCCCACATAGAGTAGCGGCGCGTTCAATACCTTCGCCAATGCATAGGAAAAGCAATCGCCATAGTTCAGCGCGCCGCCATGACCCATCCCGCGCCCAAACTCAAGTCGCGCACGCAATGCGATTCTCGCCTGAGCGTGATCCACCGGCTCCAATTCGATGCCGAAGGTGGAAATGTGCCTTTCCAAATCGGTAATCGCGGCTGGCCGATCAGTGATCCTTCGGCCTGCCAGAACCGAACCGACTTCCACATAGGAAGCAGTAGACATTTTCCGGGCATCCGCAGGTTCAACGAGAAGCCGCTTCACCAATTCAGGCGCCCTGGGTTCTCCGAAGACAATGGCTGCGACCGCCGAGGAATCTACGACGATCATGCGCCATCGCCCCAACCCTCGTCCCATTCCTCCTTGGTCACCGGGCTGCAGTCATAATTTACCCGCATCCGCGCAGCGTGATCGAGCAGCCGCTGCACTTCCTCAGGGTCCGCCTGGCGCGCCTTGCGTTCCAGCTCCAGCCGCTGGGCGAGCGCCTTGGTAACCGCTTCCGTCATCGTCTCGCCCGTCAGCTGCGCGAGTTCTCGCGCCAGCCGGTCGGCGGTTTCGGTCTTGATACTGAGTGCCATGGGGAACCCTTTCTAGAAACACCTTCTAGATAGCACGATTTCCAAGGCTTCAACAGCGACGGCAAAACTTCAGTACGCTCCGCCCAGCTTCGAATGATCCCAGCTGATCGTCTTCACCGGGGTGAAGCGGATGATCACCCGCTTGCGCGCCGCCTGGCGGATGCCCTCCATCTCCTCGGCAGGGAAGTCCGTCTTCGACGGGTCGCGCTGGCGGCGGATATTCATCATGGTCTCGACGACGAAGTCGTTGTCGTCGATGATCTCGGCGGTGGCCTCGGCCATCATGGATTGCAGCTCGGCATAGTCGTGGCCCGCCTCGATCAGCAGCGCCGCCTTGGGGTCGCGCCGCAGGTTCACCACCTTCTGGCTGGTGCCGTAGGTGGACACGAGAAAGCGCCCCTGCTCGTCGTAGCAAAAGAACATCGGCATGGGATGCGGGAAGCCGTGCGGGCCGTTGGAGACGATGATCAGCGTGTGCTCGCGCAGGATGAACGCCTTCAGCTCGTCCGGCGTCATGGTGATCTGGTCGCGCCTCGATGCCATGGTCTGCTTCCCCTCGTTGATTCCCGGCAGGTATACGACAGAACCGGAAGCCGCTCCAACCGCTACGCACGCCGCGATCCCATCAACGCGCCGCAGACGGCGAGCAGGCCGAAGACCGGCATCAGCAGCGCGTGCGGCGAGGCCATGGCTGCCAGCGTCAGGCCGCTGATCAGGCACCACAGCAGCGGCAGGACCATCAGCATCCACTGGACGCGACCCGCACCCAGCAGCACGGCGATGGTGGCGGACACCGTCGGATCGGGCGCGACGGCGAACAGCTCGGCGCCGGTCCAGGGCCGGCCGCCCAGCGGGCCGGCCAGCGGCTGCAGGACCAGCGCGACCGCCAGCAGCAGGACGGCGAGCCGGCCGGCAGCGTCATCGGACAGGGCAAATCGCGGCGGGTCGCGTCGCAGCGCCAGCCAGGCCAGCAACGCGCCCTGCGCGAAGAACAGCCACGCCAGCCAAGCTGCGGCCGGCAGAATGGTGCTGTATCGCTCCAGCAGGAACACCCAGCCGACGAACAGCCATGCTGCGGCAAGGATGGTGGCGATGGCCCGGCCCTGCCACGGCGGACGCCGCCACAGCAGCACGGCAATGGCGACGGCGGCCAGGCCCGCAAGAAGCTGCGCCGGCCACACCGCCGCATTGTGCAACTCGAATAGCCGGTAATAGGTGTCCGGCGTGAACATCAGGAAATCGGAAAGGCTGTAGGACAGCCATTCCGCCATCACAGGTCCGCCACATAGGCCGCCATGCGGCGGCGCGTAGCCTCGTCGGGCTGCGGACCCCGCATGGCGCCCATGTTCTCCTCCAGATGGTCGATGCGGCTGGTCGCCGGGATCGCGCAGGTGACCGCCGGATGGGAGGTGATGAACTTCAGCAGGAACTGGGCCCAGTTGGCGCAGCCGATCTCGGACGCCCAGGGTGGCAGCGTGTGGCGCTTCACGTCGTCGATCAGCGCGCCCTGGCGGAACGGACGGTTGATGATCACGGCCATGCCCTTATCCCGCGCCAGCGGCAGGATGCGCTGCTCGACCTCGCGGTCGAGCACGTTGTAGCTAATCTGGATGAAGTCCAGGTCGTGCCTCCGCATCACGTCCTCAAACTCGTCGTGGCGCCGACCATGCGAGGTAGTGATACCGATGTAGCGGACCTTCCGGTCCTGCTTCATGCGCTGGAGAGTGCGGAGATGGTCCTCCCACGACAGCAGGTTGTGAATCTGCAGGAGGTGGAAATAGGGCACCTGCCAGTAGCGGCGCGACTGCTCGATTTGCGCGGGCCCTTCGCCGCCCGGCGAGGTCCAAACCTTGTCGGCCGAAAACACTGTGCGCTGCTTCCCGAGCTTGGCCAGCGCATGGCCGATGGTCGCCTGCGACGAGCCGTACATGGGCGAGCTGTCGATCACCGTGCCGCCCAGCGCGAAGAACCGGGCGATGAGGGCGGCGCAGCGGTCCAACGCCTCGCGGTCGTCGCCCACGTTGAAGGTCTGCCAGCTTCCCATGCCGATGGCCGGCAGCGTCTCGCCGGCGCCGGGAATGGGCTTTCTCAGTAGCGGCTCGCCCTGCGCGAAGCCGCGCGCGGGCGCCAGCGCAACGGCGCCCACCGCGCCCAGGCCCGCAAGCACCGTGCGCCGGTCAATCTCGTGCATGGCCAGTCTCCCTCTCCGGATGTGCAAACCCAGCGAGGAATATAGTGCATTGGCAATCATCCAGAAGTCAGATACCGGATCGCCGCGTCGCGCTCGAACAGGTAGAGCAGGACGCGCAGCGCCTCGCCCCGTGACGATTTCAGTTCCGGATCGTCCTTCACGATCGCCGTCGCGTCCTCGCGCGCGACGCGCAGCAGATCGCCATGCAGTTCAACATCGGCCAAACGGAATTCCGGCAATCCGCTCTGCCTGGTGCCGAGCAGCTCGCCCGCGCCGCGCAGCCGCAGATCCTCCTCGGCGATGATGAAGCCGTCGTCGGTGTCGCGGATCACCTTCAGCCGCTGCTGGGCGGTGTCCGACAGCGGCGCCCCGTAAAGCAGGATGCAGGACGACCGCGCCGTGCCGCGCCCGACGCGGCCGCGGAGCTGGTGAAGCTGGGCGAGGCCGAAGCGCTCGGCGTGCTCGATCACCATGGTGCTGGCGTTGGGCACGTCGACGCCGACCTCGATGACGGTGGTCGCCACCAGGATCGCCAGCGCGCCGGCGGCGAACCGTTCCATCACCGCGTCCTTCTCCGCCGCCTTCATTTTGCCATGCAAAAGCCCCACTTCGTCACCGAAGCGCCGACGCAGCGCCGCGAAGCGCTGCTCGGCGGCGGCCACGTCCAGCACCTCGGATTCCTCGACGAGCGGGCAGACCCAATAGGCCTGCGCGCCGCGCTCGACCGCCCGGTGCAGTCCGGCGACGACCTCGTCGAGCCGCGTCGCGGGAATCGCCCGTGTATCGATCGGCGTGCGGCCGGGCGGCTTCTCGGTCAGGCGCGACACGTCCATGTCGCCATAGCTTGTGAGCGTCAGGGTGCGCGGGATCGGCGTCGCCGTCATCACCAGCACGTCGACCGGGCCGCCACCCTTGGCCGACAGGGTCAGGCGCTGGTGGACGCCGAAGCGGTGCTGTTCGTTGATCACCGACACCTCCAGGTCGTTATAGGCCACGTCCTCCTGCAGCAGCGCGTGGGTGCCGACGATCATCTGCACCGCGCCCGATGCGAGCTCGGCCAGCAGCGCCTCGCGCGCCTTGCCCTTGTCGCGGCCGGTGAGCAGCCGGACCCGCACGCCGAGCTGGTCGGCATAGGGCCGGATGGTCTCGTAATGCTGGCGGGCGAGGATCTCGGTGGGCGCGAGCAGCGCGGCCTGGGCGCCGTCCTCGACCGCCGTCAGCATGGCGTGCAGCGCGACGACGGTCTTGCCGCTGCCGACATCGCCCTGAAGCAGGCGCAGCATGCGGTCGGGCGAGGCCATGTCGGCGAGGATTTCGCCGATGGCGGTCTTCTGCGCGCCGGTCAGCTCATAGGGAAGCAGCGCGGCCAGTTTCGCGCGCAGGTCGCCGTTGCCCTTCAGCGGCCGGCCTTTCGCGCGGCGCATGCGGGTGCGCACGAGGGCCAGCGCGAGCTGGTTGGCGAGCAGTTCGTCATAGGCGAGCCGCTGGCGCGCAAGGCTGTTCGGGTCGAGGTCCGATACCGATTCCGGACTGTGCACCGTGCGCAGCGCATCGGCCCAGGCCGTCCAGCCGCCGCGCGACAGCGTCGCCTTGTCGAGCCACTCGGGAAGCGCCGGCACGGTCAGCAGCGCGGCGCGAACCGCCTTGGTGAGGATCTTGGGCGACAGGCCGGCGGTCAGCGGATAGACCGGCTCGACGATCTGGATGCCAGCCTTTTCCTCGGGACGGACGATGTAGTCCGGATGGCTCATCTGCCGGCCGCCGTTGAACTCCTCGACGGTGCCGCTGACCACGCGGGTGGCGCCTTCCGGCAGCATGCGGCGCAGATAGTCGTCGCGGGCGCTGAAGAACACCAGGGCGATGAACCCGGTGTCGTCGCTGCACAGCACGCGGTACGGACTGCGCGCGTTGCCGGGCCTTTCGTGCCGGTCCACCTGCACCGTCAGGGTCACCACCTGCCCGACGGGCGCGTCGGCCACCTTGGGCGAGAAGCGCCGGTCGATCAGGCCGGTGGGCAGATGCCAGCACAGGTCGATCACCTTGGCGCCCGCCACCTTCTCCACCAGCCTGGCCATGCGCGGACCCACGCCGGGGATCGACGTCACCGGGGCAAACACGGGAAACAGGACCTCGGGACGCATAGCAGCCCTTCCAGGTGCTGACAGACAGGGGCGAAGCCATTATATCGGGGGCCGCGAAGGGAGCGAGCGTCATGACCGAGACCCTCGACGTTACGCGCAAGAAATTGCGTTTCCGTGCCTGGCACCGGGGCACCAAGGAAGCCGACCTGATGATGGGAAGGTTCGCCGACGCCTATCTGCGGCAGTTCGGCGCCGTGGAGCTCGGCCAGTTCTCGGCGCTGCTGGAGGAGCAGGATCTGGACGTCTATGGTTGGGTGATCGGCCGTGATCCGGTTCCCGAGGAACACCGAACCAGAGTGATGGATTTACTGCAGGCATTCGATTTCACCGTCGAGGGACTGCGGTGAACCCACGCGTCCTCGAAATGGCGGGCCGCCTGACGCTGTGCGGCGTTCCGGAGGGCGCCGATGCCCTGATCATCGCCGAGGTGGCGCGCGCCCGCGCCGCCGAGGGCGTACTGGGCGGCGTGCTGCATGTCGCCCGCGACGACGCGCGGTTGGCGGCGCTGGCCGACGCGCTGGAGTTCTTCGCGCCCGAGATCGAGATCGTTACCCTGCCCGCCTGGGACTGCCTGCCCTATGACCGCATCTCGCCCAACCCGGTGCTGTGCGCCCGGCGCATGGAGACGCTGTCGCTGTTGGCCGGCCCGTCGGCGAAGGGGCGGGTGATCCTGACCACGGTCAACGCCGCCAGCCAGCGCCTGCCGCCGCGCGACGTGCTGCGCCGGAACAGCCTCACCGCCCGAATCGGCGATACCGTGAAAAGCGACGACCTGGTGAAGTTCCTGGCCGAGAACGGCTATGTCCGCTCCAGCACGGTAAGCGAGGCCGGCGAGTTCGCGGTGCGCGGCGGCCTGGTCGACATCTTCCCGGCCGGTGCCGAGGAGCCGATCCGCCTCGACTTCTTCGGCGACACGCTGGACGGCATCCGCCGGTTCGATCCGCTGAACCAGCTCACCACCGGCAAGGACCAGCGCTTCCGGCTGGTGCCGGTGAGCGAGACGCCGCTCGACGAGGCGTCCATCGCCCGCTTCCGCGCCGGCTACCGCGAGATGTTCGGCGCCGTGACCGGCGGCGACCCGCTTTACGAGGCGGTCAGCGAAGGCCGCAAGTACCAGGGCATGGAGCACTGGCTGCCGCTGTTCTACGAGCAGCTCGATACGGTGTTCGACTATCTGCCCGACGCCTTCGTCAGCCTCGATCACCTGGCCGACGAATCCTTCGCCTCGCGCCGCGAGATGGTCGACGACTACTACAAGGCGCGCCGCGAGCAGGCCCAGCAGCGCGGCGAGAGCCGCTACCACCCGCTGCCGCCGGACATGCTGTACCTGACCGCCGCCGAATGGAACGGGCGGCTGGAGAAGCAGGACGCGCGGGCGTTCAGCGCGTACCAGCTTCCGGAAGCGGCCGGCGTGGTCGACTACGGCGCCCGGCGCGGCCGCGACTTCGCGCCGGAGCGGAATCTGCGCGAGGTCAACGTCTACGACGCGCTGCGCCAGCACCTGATCGACCTGGTCGGCGATGGCAAGCGGGTGCTGATCGCCTCCTATTCGGAAGGCTCGCGCGAGCGGCTGGGCCTCGTCATGGCCGATCACGGCATGACGGCCAGCAAGCGGATCGACCACTGGTCCGAGGTGGCCGCCCTGCCGAGGAATTTCGCCGGCCTCGCCGTGCTGCGGCTGGAGCACGGCTTCGAGACCGCCGACCTGGCGCTGGTCACCGAGCAGGACATCCTGGGCGACCGGCTGATCCGCAAGCCGAAGCGGTCGCGCCGGGCCGAGAACTTCATCGCCGAGGCGTCGTCGCTGAACGAGGGCGACTACGTGGTGCATATCGACCACGGCATCGGCCGCTACGAAGGCCTCAAGACCATCGAGGTTTCGGGCGCGCCGCATGACTGCGTGATGATCGTCTATGCGGGCGGCGACAAGCTGTTCGTGCCGGTCGAGATCATCGACGTGCTGTCGCGCTACGGCTCGGAGGACGCCGTCGTCCAGCTCGACAGGCTGGGCGGGCAGGCCTGGCAGAGCCGCAAGGCGGCGTTGAAGCAGCGGCTGAAGGACATGGCCGACGAGCTGATGAAGGTGGCCGCCCTGCGCGAGCTGCGCGTGGCGCCCAAGCTGCTGCCGCCGCAGGGCCTCTATGACGAGTTCTGCGCCCGCTTCCCCTACCAGGAGACCGACGACCAGCTCCGCGCCATCGACGACGTGGTCCACGACCTGGTCGAGGGCAAGCCCATGGACCGGCTGATCTGCGGCGACGTGGGCTTCGGCAAGACCGAGGTCGCGCTGCGCAGCGCCTTCATCGCCGCGCTGGAAGGCAAGCAGGTGGCGGTGATCGCGCCGACCACGCTGCTGGTGCGCCAGCACTTCAAGTCGTTCACCGAGCGCTTCGCCGGCTTGCCGGTGCGCATCGAGCAGCTCTCCCGGCTGGTCAGCGACAAGCACGCCAAACTGGTGAAGGAGAACCTGACGAGCGGCCATGTGGACATCGTCATCGGCACTCATGCGCTGCTCGGGAAAGGCATCAAGTTCAAGGATTTGGGACTTCTTGTTATCGACGAGGAGCAGCACTTCGGCGTGCGCCACAAGGAGCGGCTGAAGCAGCTCCGCGAGGACGTGCATGTGCTGACGCTGACCGCGACGCCGATCCCGCGCACCCTGCAGCTCGCCATGAGCGGTCTGCGCGGCTTGAGCATCATCGCCACGCCGCCGGTGGACCGTCTGGCGGTGCGCACCTTCGTCATGCCGATGGATCCGCTCGCCGTGCGCGAGGCGCTGCTGCGCGAGCACTACCGCGGCGGCCAGTCCTACTATGTCTGCCCGCGCATCGCCGACCTGGCCGAGGTCGAGAAATTCCTGAAGGAGGACGTGCCCGAGGTAAAGTTCGCCGTCGCGCATGGCCAGATGCCGTCCGAGCAGCTGGAGGACGTGATGAACGCGTTCTACGACAACCGCTTTGACGTGCTGCTGTCGACGACCATCATCGAGTCCGGTATCGACATCCCGACCGTCAACACCATGATCATCCACCGCGCCGACCAGTTCGGCCTGGCCCAGCTGTACCAGCTGCGCGGCCGCATCGGCCGGTCGAAGCTGCGCGCCTATGCCTATCTGACGGTGCCGCCCGGCAAGACCTTGACCAAAGGCGCGGAAAAGCGCCTCAAGGTATTGCAATCGCTTGACGAACTGGGCGCCGGATTCACCCTGGCGAGCCACGATCTCGATATTCGGGGCGCCGGCAATCTGCTGGGCGAGGAGCAGTCCGGCCACATCAGGGAAGTCGGCGTGGAGCTCTATCAGCACCTGCTGGAGGAAGCCGTCGCCCGCGCCCGGTCGGACCAGACCGGCGACGTCGCGTTCGACGAGGAATGGTCGGCGGCGGTCAATCTGGGCACCGCCGTGCTGATCCCGGAGAACTACGTGGCCGACCTGGGCATCCGCCTGGGCCTGTATCGCCGCATCGCCCAGCTCAGGACGCCGGAGGAGATCGAAAGCCTGGCGGGCGAGATGATCGACCGCTTCGGCAGCCTGCCCGCCGAGGTGGAAAGCCTGCTGAAGATCGTCTCCATCAAGCAGCTCTGCCAGCAGGCCGGCGTCGCCAAGCTGGACGCCGGCCCGCGCGGCGCCACGGTGAGTTTCCATAACGCGTCGTTCAGCAATCCCGGCGGGCTGGTGGAGTTCCTGTCCAGGCAGTCCGGTACTGCCAAGCTGCGCCCGGACCACACGCTGGTGCTGATGCGCGACTGGGCCGACGACAAGAAGCGCGTCCGGGGCGCGCTCGATCTGGTGAAGGCGCTGGCGGGGATCGCTGCCAAGGCGGCTTGAGCCTCTACCAAACCGTCATTCCCGCGCACGCGGGAACCCAGCTCTTCGTAGGGCTCCGGCTCCAAAAGAAGTTTTTCGTGACCGAGCGGCGCCGCGGCCCGCGCCTCTTCCCCATCTGGGTCCCCGCGTGCGCGGTTATGACAATTATTATTTATTTTCAGTGTTTTAACGATGTTATAAGACCTTCTGCATGAAGATCAGCGTCAGCCACCTTCCGAATTTCTGGCCCACCTCCGGCATCCGGGCAACTTCCTCGAACCCCAGCGCCCCATGCAGCGCGATGCTCGCCGCGTTCTCGGCCGCGATGCCGCCGACCAGCACGTGGACGCCGTTCGCCCTCGCCCGCTCGATCAGCGCCGTCAGCAGCAGGCGACCGATGCCCGCGCCGCGAACCGAGCCGTCCACATAAACCGAATGCTCCAGCGTATCGCGGTATCCGGCATGGGGACGGAACTCGCCGTAGCTGGCATAGCCGACCACCCGTCCCTCGGACCGCGCCACCAGCACCGGCCAGCCCTTCGCGCGCTTGAGCTCGAACCACGCGCCCATCCAATCGGGCGTGCGCGGTTCGTCGTACCAGACCGCCGTGGTGTTCTCGATCGCCTCGTTGAGGATGGCGGCGATGGCCGGCAGATCCCCGGTGACGGCATCGTCGATGAGAATATTGTTCATGCACACCCCCGGGAAACACGGAATCCTAGACGGACGGTATCTTGCCGGTAAATGCCGCCGGGAGCACGCGGCGGAGCAGCTTTTCGACCTCCAGGACCGCGAAAAGCGCCACCCCCGCACCAAGGATGACGGCGCACTCGATCCAGCCCAGAGGCGCCGTGGAGAACACCTCGT
This sequence comes from Alphaproteobacteria bacterium, assembly GCA_046596015.1. Taxonomy (GTDB): domain Bacteria; phylum Pseudomonadota; class Alphaproteobacteria; order SMXS01; family SMXS01; genus RI-34. The sequence continues at coordinate 7,010 of JBKJNE010000339.1, read as the reverse complement.
TCATGAAGGGCACGTAGGTGAGCACCGCCTGTAACGTGGCGGCTGCCGCGACGCCGGCCAGCACGGCGGGCGTACCGGCGAATCCCGCCGCCCGCAGCGACGTCTGGTCCAGGTAGCGGATGCTGAACAGGTAGAAGACCTCGAACACCACGAACAGGTTGACCACCGCCGTCCGGGCCAGCTCGATCGAGCCACTCCGCTGCAGCGTCCATTCGAACATGCCGAACGCCCCACCGGCGAACAGCGCGGACACCAGCACGATCCGCCAGACCAGGAAGCGCGACAGGATGGGCTCGGACGCACGGCGAGGACGGCGCCGCATGACCCCGGGCTCGGCGGGCTCGAAGGCGAGGACAAGCCCCAGCGCAACGGCCGTGACTGTGTTGACCCACAAGATCTGAAGGGCTGACAGCGGCAGCGTCACCCCGGCCAGGATCGCAGCGACGAGGCAGGCGCCCTCGCCGCCGTCGGTCGGCAGAGTCCAGGCGATCACTTTCCTCAGGTTGTCATAGACCGTCCGGCCCTCCCGGATGGCGTCGACGATGGAGGCGAAGTTGTCGTCGGCCAGGACCATCTGGGCCGTGTCCTTGGCCACCTCGGTGCCCTTGATGCCCATGGCGATGCCCACATCGGCACGCTTCAGCGCGGGGGCGTCGTTCACGCCGTCGCCGGTCATGGCGACGATCTCGCCTGCTTTCTGAAGGGCAGTGACGACGCGCAGCTTATGCTCCGGTGTCGTCCGGGCAAAGACGGCGGTTTCCTGAACGAGGCGGTCGAACGCTGCGTCATCGAGCCCATCCAGTTCGCGGCCCGTCGCCACCCTGTGCGCGTTCTCCATGCCAAGCTGGGCGGCTATCGAGGCCGCCGTCGCGGCGTGATCGCCGGTGATCATCTTGACCCGGATTCCCGCCGCCCGGCATTGGGCGATGGCCGCGACGGCTTCCTCCCGAGGCGGGTCCATGATGCCGATCAGGCCGAGCAGGACCAACCCGCCCTCCACGTCGGCGAAGGTCAGCGCCAGTGTCCCCGCCGCGGCCGAGCGCCGGGCAAAAGCGATCACCCTCTGGCCGAGCGAGGCCGTGCCGGCCACCTGCCCTTCCCAGTAGGGCAGGTCGAGCGGTTCTTCCCGTTCCCCTCGCGCCTGCGCCGTGCACATGCCGAGAATTCGCTCGGGTGCACCCTTGACGAAGATCCAGGCATCGCCCTGATGGCCATGATGGAGGGTCGCCATGAATCGGTGCTGGGCATCGAACGGGATTTCGTCGCTGCGCGGAAGCAGCCGCCGCGCCTCCGCTTCCTGTTGCCCGGCCTTGCCGGCGAAGGCCAGCAGGGCGCCCTCCATGGGATCGCCCTCGACGCGGTGGCCATCGGGCGTCGGCCGCAGGAAAGCGTCGTTGCACAGCGCGGCGGCACGGGCGATTTCCGGGAGACCTTCGCGTTCAGCGGGATCGATGTCCCTCTCGCCCAGGGATATGCCCCCGCGAGGCTCGTAGTCGTCACCCGACACGGTGTAGACGGCGCTCGCGAGCACCACCGTCCGCACCACCATTTCGTTGCGGGTCAACGTGCCGGTCTTGTCGGTGCAGATGACGGACACCGAGCCCAGCGTCTCGACAGCGGGCAACCGCCGGATGATCGCCTTGCGCTGCGCCATGCGCTGAACGCCGATAGCCAGAGTGATGGTCATCACCGCGGGCAGGCCCTCGGGAATGGCGGCGACCGCCAGGCCGACCACGGCCATGAATGCATCCGGGGCCGCGTATCCGCGCAGGAACACGGCCACGGCGAAGACCGCGGCGGCGATTGCCAGGATCGCCACCGCGAAGCGCCGGCCGAACCGGTTGACCTGCCGCAGCAGCGGCGTGGCGAGAACGTCGATCTCCAGCAGCAGCGTTCCGATCCTGCCCAGCTCGGTGCGCCGGCCGGTGGCCACGACGACGCCGGCTCCCTGCCCGGCGGCAACCATCGTGCCGGAGTAGGCCATGCACGTCCGGTCGGCGAGCACAGCCGCCGGATCGACCGTATCAACGCCCTTCTCGACGGCGAGCGATTCGCCCGTGAGAACGGCCTCGTCGATCCGCAACGCCCGCGCCTTGATCAGCCTCAGGTCGGCGGGAACCCTGTCGCCCGGATCGAGCAGCACGACATCGCCGGGCGTCAGGCTCGTGGCGGGCACCGTCAGGCGCCGGCCACCGCGCAAGACCGATGCGTTCGGGCTGATGATGGCCTTCAGGTCCGCGAGCGCGTTCTCGGCACGCCCCTCCTGTATGAAGCCGATCACGGCGTTGGCCCCGACGACCAGAAGTATGACCACAGCGTCCGTGCCATGGCCGAGCGCGGCGGTGATCGCCGCGGATGCCAGCAGCAGGTAAATCAGTACGTTGTTGAGTTGGCCGAGAAGCCGCCGCCACGCGCTGCGCGGCTTGGACCGGGGCAACTCGTTGCGCCCGTAAATCGTGGCGCGGGCCTCGGCGTCCTCGGCGGCGAGCCCTCCGGCGGTCGTTGCCAGCGCGTCAAGTGCCTCGCCCGTGGCAACCGCGTGCCATGTCATATTGTCTGGTAGTGGTTGCAAGCGGCCGGCCCATGACTCGGTGTCGCGGGCATTCTAGCCGAAATCCCTTAAAACTGTCGGTCCGCCTGCTATATAAGGGGCGAAGCATGGGAACAGGGAACCGGCCGTGATCGACCCCTTCGGGCGACACATCTCGTATCTTCGCGTATCGGTGACCGACCGGTGCGACTTCCGCTGCGTCTACTGCATGGCGGAGGACATGACGTTCCTGCCCAAGTCGGACGTGCTGTCGCTGGAGGAACTGGACCGGCTGTGCGCCGCTTTCATCGGCAAGGGCGTGCGCAAGCTGCGGCTGACCGGCGGCGAGCCGCTGGTGCGGCGCGACATCATGACCCTGGTGAATTCCCTTGGCCGGCACCTCAAGACCGGTGCGCTGGACGAGCTGACGCTCACCACCAACGGCAGCCAACTCGCGAAATATGCCGATGACCTGGTGAAGGCCGGGGTGAAGCGGATCAACGTCTCGGTCGACACGCTCGACCCCGAAAAGTTCACCCGCATCACCCGCTGGGGCAAGCTGGGGCAGGTGCAGGAAGGCCTGCGTGCGGCGAAGGACGCCGGGCTGAAGATCAAGATCAACACCGTCGCGCTGCGCGACGTGAACGACGGCGAGGTGTTCGACCTGATCGGCTGGGCGGGACGGGAAGGCTTCGACCTGACCTTCATCGAGACCATGCCGCTGGGCGAGGTGGATGTTGCCCGGGTGGACAACTACCTGCCGCTGTCGCTGGTCAAGGCGCAGATCGGCCAGCGCTACACCATGCTGGAGTCGACCCACACGACCGGCGGCCCCGCCCGCTATGTGACGCTCGCCGAGACCGGCCAGCGCGTGGGCTTCATCACGCCGCTCACCCACAATTTCTGCGAATCCTGCAACCGGGTGCGGGTGACCTGCACCGGCATGCTCTACATGTGCCTGGGCCAGGACGATTCGGCCGACCTGCGCGCCGCGCTGCGCGCCGATGCCGACGACGCGGCCCTCAACGACGCCATCGACGAGGCGATCGGACGGAAACCGAAAGGTCATGATTTCGTGATCGACCGGCGCCGCCAGACGCCGGCCGTATCGCGCCATATGAGCGTGACGGGCGGCTAGGTCCGTCCCGCCGCCCGAAAGTCCCATGCCACAGCTCCGCATCGCGTTCGCCGCCAACCCGACACCCAAGGCGCAGGCCATCCTGCGGAGCCTGTCGGCGCGCTACAACAACGTGCCGCTCGACCAGGCGGACGTGATCGTCGCCCTGGGCGGAGACGGCTTCATGCTGCGCACCCTGCACAGCGTGCTCGAGCACGGCCTGCCGGTCTACGGCATGAACGCCGGTTCGCTGGGATTCCTGATGAACGACTATGTCGAGGACGGTCTGCTGGAGCGCATCGCGGCCGCCGAGCTGGTCGAGCTGCATCCGCTGCGGATGCGGGCGCAAACGATCGACGGCTCGTTCACCGAGGCGCTCGCCATCAACGAGGTCTCGCTGCTGCGCCAGACCTACCAGGCGGCCAAGCTGGCGATCAACATCGACGGCAAGCCGCGCATGGCCGAGCTGGTGTGCGACGGCGTGCTGGTCGCCACGCCCGCCGGCAGCACAGCCTACAATCTGTCGGCGCACGGACCCATCGTGCCGATCGATTCCGACATATTGTGCCTGACGCCGATCAGCGCCTTCCGCCCACGGCGCTGGCGCGGCGCGCTGTTGCCGCACGACGCCCATGTGGAGTTCGTCGTCGACGATCCCGAGGAACGGCCGGTCAGCGCGACCGCCGACAATCTGGAAGTGCGCGACGTGTCGCGGGTCGAGGTCCAGGAGGACCGCAACCTGACCCTGCGCCTGCTCTACGATCCCGGCCACAATCTGGCCGAACGCATCCTGGCCGAGCAGTTCGAGGCTTAACGGTGAATTCTCAGGAGGCCATCCGGTTGAAATCCGTTATCGCCGCGTTTTTGCTCGCGGCTCTGTTCGTTTCCGGCGCCCATGCCGAACCCTCGCTGACGCCCGGTTCGGCGCAGGCAACCGTCGACGATCTGCAGACCAGCATGCTCGGCATCATGGCACGGACCAGCGGCCAGCCGTTCGAGACGCGGGTCGAGGCGCTGTGCCCGATGCTCGAATCCAGGATGGACGTGAAGCTGCAGAGCGCCATGGCGATCGGGCGCAGCGTCTGGGACAGCTGGAGCGACGACCAGCGCACCACCTATGTGGGCAAGTTCAAGCAGTACCTGTGCGCGATCTATGCCAGCCGCTTCAAGTCCTTCACCGGCCAGACCCTGGCGGTGACCGGCGAACGGCCGGGCCCCTCGGGCTCGGTGATCGTCAACAGCGAGGTGCGTATTCCACGGGAGGCCTCGATCCCGATCGACTACGTGATGCGCAAGACCGGCGACGCTTGGAAGGTGTCGGACCTCTATCTCGGCGGGCGGATCAGCGAGGTGGCGCTGCGCCGCTCGGAATTTGCGGGCGTGCTGCGCTCCCAGGGCTTCGACGGCCTGATGGCCGCCATCGCCGCCAGGACCAAGGCACAGGGCAACAAGTCCGGCTATTGACCGGGATCAATTGCCCGTTAGGGCCCGGTGTGCCATCGTGCCCTACAGTGCGGCGATATGGCCGCATAATCAGGAGACGGTCATGGCGATCCGGAACATTCTGTTTCATGCGTTGGAAGGACAGGCCGGCAAGTCGACCGAGGACGTGGCGTTTGCCCTGGCCGAAACCCACGGCGCGAGCGTGACCGCGCTGAGCGTGGTCGACAACATGCCCATTCCGTCATACGTCGTCCCCTACGTGCCCGCGAACCTCGCGGAAAGCTATGTGGACGAAGCGCGTGCCGCCGCCCGTGAGATCGAGGCGCGGGTGAAGGCGCGCGAAGCGGCGACCGGCATCCGCGCAGAATGGCGCTACCGCGAGGGCGACGTCCGCGCGGTGTTCGCCCAGCATGCCCACTACACGGATCTCGTCGTCGTGGCCCAGGGCAGCGGCGACGACGTACCGGTCGGCCCGGCGAGCGACCTGCCCGGCGACCTGGTGCTGACCGCCGGCCGGCCCGTGCTGGTGGTGCCATGGCGCGGCGCGCCCGCCGTCGGCAAACGGGTGATCGTCGGCTGGAACAGCAGCAAGGAAGCGACCCGCGCGCTCAACGACGCCCTGCCGATCCTGGAAAAGGCCGATGCCGTGAAGGTGCTGACCGTCGGCGGCGAAGAGAGCCGCCATATCCCCGGCGCCGAGATCGCCCAGCATCTGGCGCGGCACGGCGTGAAGGCCGAGGCGGACCACGTATCGGACACCGACGGCCCGGCCGCCGCCGCGCTGGTGCTCGAGGCCAGGGACTTCGGCGCCGACCTGCTGGTCTGCGGCGCGTGGGGCCACTCCCGCATGTTCGAGACCGTGCTGGGCGGCGTCACCCGCGACCTGCTGCGCGGCATGGAGTTGCCGCTGCTGCTGGCGCACTAGGGCCGGCTCACGGCAGCGTCAGTTCGGTGCGGACCGTCGTTCCATCCGCGCCGGGATGTAGGCGGAAACCCAAATGGGCCGCCAAATCGAGCATGGGGTGGTTGTTGGCCAGGACGTCGCCCCACAACTGCTTGGTGCCGCGCGCCCGGGCATAGGCGATCAGCTTCTCCATCAACGCCTGGCCCAGTCCCGCGCCCTTCAGGTCGGAGCGGACGATGATCGCATACTCCGCCCGCTCGTTGTCGGGATCGGCGATGGCGCGCACCACGCCCAGCGTTTCGGCCGCGCCGTCCTGCATCCGCGAGGCGATGAAGCACATCTCGCGGTCGTAGTCGATCTGGGTGAAGCGGGCGAGCGTGTCATGGTCCGGCGCCTTCACCACGGCGAAGAACCGGAACCGCAGATCCTCCTGCTCCAGCCGCCTGAAGAACGCCGCGTGCGCAGCCTCGTCCTCGGGGCGGATCGGGCGCAGCATCACGGTCTCGCCCGAACGGAGCATGACCTTCTCTTCCAGTCCGTCCGGATAGGGGCGGATCGCGAGGTGGGTGACACCGGGGCCGGCGGCGGCGCGAACCACGACCCGCGCGTCGAGAGCGGTCACGCCCTTGTCGTCGGCGAGCAGCGGGTTGATGTCCAGCTCGGCAATGTGCGGAAAGTCGATGACGAGCTGCGCCAGCTTCAGCAGCACCAGCCGGATCGCGTCCATGTCGGCGCGCGGCCGGTCGCGGTAGCCGTTCAGCAGGCGCGAGACCCGCGTCGCGGCGATGAGCCGCCCGGCGATGGCCATGTTGAGCGGTGGCAGCGCCACGGCCCGGTCGCGGATCACCTCGACGGCCGTGCCGCCGTGGCCGAACATGATGACCGGCCCGAACACATCATCGACAAAGCCCCCGGCCAGCAGCTCATGGGCGCCCGGACGCCGAATCATCTGCTGCTGGCCGGGGGCTTTGTCGATGATGTGTTCGGGCCGGTCATCATGTTCGGCCACGGCGGCA